>JBCBSY010000177.1:0-5035 GCA_039818925.1 Pseudomonadota bacterium
ACCTGATCTCCACGCCGGTCATCGATGACGCCGAAAGACTGATCGGCATGATCACCGTGGAGATCAGGTTGTATTGTTCAAACAGATAGGCGACCTCTTCCTGGTCCATGGTCACCGGAACGGTGCGCATGTCCCCGCTGCTCATTAGTGTTTCGATCACCGTCTCGCGTGGCGACTTCAAAAGCGTCGATAACGGCACGGACCCCACGGGCCGGAAAGACGGGTCAACCACAAAGACTTCGTAAAAACGATCCGGCAAGTCTTCCGTACCGCGTAATCGATCGATGATCTGGCCAACGGTCCAGAACGCCGGCGTTGCGAAAAACTCGCGCTGCATCAAGCGCCCGGCGCTTTCCTCTTCGAAGTCGAGCGCGGCGCGCAACGCCAGGCGGTCTTCGACCGGGGCCAGCGCCAGGATTTCCGCCTGTTTTTCCTCGTCGAGATCTTCAAGAACGAACGCAGCGTCGTCCGTTTCAAGTTCCGCAACCGCTTCGGCGACCTTCGCCGGCTCCATGACCTCAACGACATCCTCGAGGATGTCTTCGTCGAGTTCCGCCAAAACCCCAGACGGCAACGCCCCGTCCAGAAGGCCGATCAGCGACTCCCGGTCTTCTTCGTGAAGGAGCCCGACTAGGTCGGCGATATCAGCGGGGTGCATCTCACGCGTCAGCCCTTCGAACGCCTCCGCATCCTCGGCCTCGATGGCGTCCGCCACGGAGCGCACAAACTCTGGCGAGAGCGTGCGGTCATCCGCAAACTGAGCGTCCTCTTCGGGCGCTTCCCCTTCCGGTCGCGCTTCCTCTTCGACGGGCGCGGTTTCACTCATGGACACCCCCGTTAGCTGAGACGGATCTCAAATGGATGGACGCTTGTTGCTAGGCCAGCCCAATGCGGAACGCAAGAGACAGCGACCCGCTAAACCGAAGAAGGTTTATTCGCGAAAATTGAAAATACCACTCAACACGATGGCGATGGTCACGAGAGAAAGCACAAAGGCAAGCTTGGTGGCGAGCCAGGCTTTCTGTTTCAGCATTGGATCGGTCGGAGCGCCCGGATCGGCGCCGTCAACACCGTCATCCGGCGCCTCCCAGCGGCTTTGAATGTTACGCGGAAGGACGGCGAGAAACGCCACCCACCACCAGATGATATAAATTACAATCGCGCCGGCCGGGTTCATAGTTCAAATCCTGTGAATATGCGTGACGATCATCGGGCGCTTGCCCCAGACGTCATCAAAATAGGCGCGCACCGCTCTTTTTACAGCCAGTATTACCGCTTCGTCGTCCCGGCGCTTGGTTTTCGGCAATCCGAGAACCGCGTCTTCGATGTCGTCGGCAAGACCGGCGGCGTCCGGCCCCGCCATATCGTCATCAACGACCCCAAGCCCTTCAACGGCCGGATCGTCAGCCAACCCGCCTCCTTCATCGAGAACGAGCGAGACAGCGACGACGCCCGCATAGGAAAGCTTGCGCCGCTCGCGCGCGGGCGCCGCGCCATCCGGCATTAGGACATCGCCGTCCAGATAGATGCGCCCCGCGGGCACCTCGTCGATCCGCTCCGGTCCGTCTGGCGCAATCCGGATCAGGTCCCCGTTGCGCGGCGCGAATGCGCGCGCGGCGCCGAGTTCCAGCGCAAACTCCGCATGCTCTTCTAAATGCCGCGCCTCGCCATGGACGGGGATGGCGATTTCGGGCCGGGCCCAGCCATACATCGCGCGCAATTCCTCCCGGCACGGATGGCCCGAGACATGAACGAATTCATCTTTTTCGGTGATGACTTTAACGCCCAGCTCCACCAGGTCATTTTGGAGATTGTAAATCTCACGATCATTACCGGGAATTATCTTCGACGAGAAAATCACGGTGTCGCCCTTTGAAAGAACCAGATCGCGATGATCATTGCGCGCAATGCGCGCAAGCGCCGCGCGCGGTTCGCCCTGGCTGCCCGTGCACAGGTAAAGAACATGCGCGCGCGGAAGGTGGCCAGCGTCTTTCGGATCGACAAAGGACAGCCCGTCCGGCAACAGCCCCGTTTCGCGCGCGGCGTCGACAATGCGCAACATCGAGCGCCCCATCAAGCATACGCTGCGGTCTGCTGCGGCCGCCGCCTCGCAGATTGAGACGACGCGCGATACGTTGGATGCGAATGTCGTGACCGCCACCCGGCCCTCCTGCTCTGCGATCAATTTGGTGAGCGATTCACGCACCGCGGATTCCGATCCTGATTCTCCAGAGGAAAGGACGTTGGTTGAATCACAGATCATGGCGAGCAGCCCGTCATCGCCAAGCTGCTTGATCGTATCACTGTCTGTGACTGGCCCCAGCGTCGGCGCGGCGTCGATTTTCCAGTCGCCCGTATGCAGCACCACGCCTAAATCAGTGCGCAGGACAACCCCGCTCGGCTCGGGGATGGAATGGGTGAGCGTGACATATTCGATATTGAATGGACCAAGCTGAAACCGAGCATTCATGTCAATCACATTCAGCTCAACATCGCTTTCGCCATATTCCTCGAGCTTGCGCGCCACCAGCGCTGCTGTGAATGGCGTTGCATAAATAGGACAACCAAGCTTTGGCGCCAGCAAGGCCACAGCGCCGATATGGTCTTCATGGCCATGGGTGAGCAGAAGCCCATGGAGCGCTTCTTTTTCTTCCAGAATATAGGCCGGATCCGGACAAATGAGATCAATGCCAGGCGTTGAAAGGTCGCCAAAGGTCACGCCGCAATCGATCATCACCCACTGACGGTTGGCCGCCGTGCCGAACCCGTAAAGGTTCATGTTCATGCCGATTTCGCCGGAGCCGCCAAGCGGCAAAAAAACCAATTCCTTGCGCGACATTACTTCGCCTTCAGCCGTTTGCTGATTTCAAGAAGGCCACGGATGGTAAGGTCATGATCGAACACGTCGATCACTTTTGTCTGTCCCTCAAACAGCGAGGCGATGCCGCCGGTGGCGACCACTTTGATCGGCTCCGGATATTCTTCCCTGATGCGTGCGATCAGTCCTTCAATCAGCGAAACATACCCCCAGAAGACGCCAGTCTGCATGGCGCCGACCGTATCCGTGCCGATGATTTTTTCCGGTTTCTCAATTGCGATGCGCGGCAGCCGCGCCGCCGCATCGTGCAGCGCCTGCATCGAAAGGTTGATGCCCGGCGCAATCACACCGCCCTCAAACGCGCCGTCGGCGCCGACAATATCGAAGTTTGTGGCGGTGCCGCTATCGACGACGATCAGCGGGCCGCCATGTTTGGTGAAGGCGCCAACTGCGTTCACCAATCGATCGGCGCCCGCTTCGGACGGTTTGGAAATACGAACCTGAACACCCGGAATATTGTCATGGGCGATCACAAAGGGTTCCTGGTTAAAATAGCGCCGCGACAGATTGCGCAAATGAAAGAGTGACTGCGGCACCACCGTGGAAATAATGCATTCGGAAATATCATCCAGCTTATAGCCAGCAAAACTCATCAGTTGAGACAGCCAGACCGCGTACTCATCCGCGGTGCGCACCGTCGAGGTCGAGGATCTCCACTGCGCAGCGGGCCTTTCACCGTCAAACAGCGCGATTACCGAGTTCGTGTTTCCGACATCAATCGCAAGCAGCATATGGCCTTATCCTGTGCTTTCGTCTGACGCGCCGAAAAAGACTTCGCCGGCTGCGATTGTCCGCGTTCCCGCTCCCATGCGCAAGATCAACGCGCCGGTTTCGTCAAGACCGTCAAAGACGCCATGCAGCTCATCGCGAGGCAAGCGAACGGTGATCTCCTCGCCAAGCCCTCGCGCGCGGTCAAGCCAGGCGGCGCGGATCGGCGAAAACCCGTTCTCGCACCACTGTTCGTAAAGCGCCCAAAAATAATGGTCGAGCCGGTGAACAAGATCTTTCGGCGACGGCGCCGCCGCGAGGTGATCGCAGAGCCGCGCCGCCGGATAAGGCATATTATCGGGCGCGGTGACAACATTGATCCCGATCCCGATCGAAAGCTGGCGGCCAAGGTTTTCAAGCAGAATGCCGGCGCTCTTCCCGCCATCGATCAAAACATCATTAGGCCATTTCAGTTTGATCTTTCCGGGGTCGATCAGCTCTTCAAAAGTCGCCGCAAGCGCCACCGCAACAATGAAGGAAACCTGACCCAGGCGTTCAACCGGCGCTTTTGGCGAAAACAAAAGCGTGCCAGCGAAATCGCCCGCTTGCTGTGTCCAGGCGCGACCGCGCCGTCCATAGGCGGCGGTTTGCGTTATGGCCAAAATCCAGAGCGGTCCCGCCGCGCCCAGTTGCGCACGGCGCTTCGCCTCAAGGCTCGTTGAGTCGAGCGTTTCAAAGACTTGCAGTGAGGTTCCAGAAGCGAGCTTCACGCACTCAACGCTAGAAAAGCGATGCGGCGGCGGTGTCGGCAGCCTGTCGCAAATAGAAGATGAAGACCGTCAGGACCGGGAACATCAACAGCGCCGATCCCCAAGCGGCGACCACAAGCGCGGGCCCCTTGTCACGCTCTAGCGCGGGCGCCGGCTCGTCAAACCACATAAACCAGACGATGCGCAGATAGTAAAAGGCCGAGACCGCACTGGCGATAACGCCGGCGACGGCAAGCCAGATCAGCCCCGCATCCACCGCAGCGAGGAAAACATACCATTTGCCGAAAAATCCGGCGGTCGGCGGCACCCCGGCGAGCGAAAACAGCAAAACCGTCATCACCAACGCCATGGGCATATTGGTGCGCGACAATCCAGCGAGATCGGAGATATTCTCCGTCATCCCGCCGCGCCGACGCATCATCAAAATCACCGCAAAGGTTCCGATCGTCATGACGATGTAGATCGCCATGTAAATCAAAACGGATGAAGCGCCCTGTTGCGAGCCCGCCGCCAGACCGATCAGCGCATAGCCCATATGGCCGATGGAGGAATACGCCATCAGGCGTTTGATATTGGTCTGCGCGATGGCGGAGAACGCGCCGACCGCCATAGACGCGGCAGCGATCAGCCCGATCACCGGTTGCCAGTCTTCGAGCGCGCCCGGAAAGGACGTCATCAG
>JBCBSY010000178.1:0-5009 GCA_039818925.1 Pseudomonadota bacterium
GCGTAGGCCGAAAGAGCATCTGGGCTGGGTTCTGCGCAGACTATAAAACTCTCATACTCCTCATTCTTTTTTGTTTCAGGGTTGTAGACTTTGTAAGGCATGCGGGCTGCTAAAATTGCGCGTTGCTTTATGTCTACCATGGCGCCCGACCCATCGGTGATATTAAAGTCTCGAAAGGCCGTGTTGTGGTTGGCGCTGCAGCCGGCGGTGAAAAGCAGCAAAGCAATACCTGCAATGGTAATGTGAGAAGTCATTATTGCCCCCTGAAAAATTCAGTTATATTTATACCAATAAAGTAAAATGGCAAAGTATATTTAATTTTGCATGTGCAATATTGTGATCACGAACTTCTCAGATGATTGAAATTTAAGAATAAACTGTGTAGCGAACGCGATTGCAAAATCGTATTATCTCCAAATCGGAAACTTCGCCGGGCAAACCTGGCGATCATGAGCAGGCAAAACCCAATGCGACCGACCCTTCTTTTTTGTGCAACTGCGACCTTGTTTTCATTCAGTATACTTTCGCCCAGTTCAGCCCAGGACACCGTCGATATTCGTGAGTGGAAAGTGCCTTACGAAGAGTCACGGCCACGCGATCCGTTTGCGGAGAGTGCGGCCTCAGTCTGGTTTGTCGGACAACGCGCGGGCTATATCGCGCATCTTGACGTCGAGACCGGCGACATCCGCAAGGTTGATCTGCCGGAAGGCGAGGGCGCGCATAACCTCATTGTCGGAAAGGACGGCATTGTGTGGTACGCGGGCAATCGTCTGGGTGTTATCGGGCGCTACGACCCGCAGACGGACGAGATCGAACAGATCGCCATGCCCGATCCGGCGGCGCGCGATCCGCACACGTTGATCTTCGATGAGAATGAAGAACACATCTGGTTTACGGTCCAGGGCGGCAACTTTATCGGGCGGTTGAATATTGAAAGTCGCGAGGTCAAGCTGGTCCCGTCACAAACCGAACGGTCCCGGCCTTATGGTATCAAGATGGCGCCGGACGGGTCAATTTGGGTTGTGTTGTTTGGCACAAACAAGCTTGCGCAGCTTGACCCGGAAACGATGGCGTTGCGCGAGATTGACTTGCCACGTGAAGAAACCCGGCCGCGACGCATTGAGATCACCACCGACGGGCGCATCTGGTACGGTGACCACGCCAAAGGCGTTCTCGGCGCTTATAATCCGGATACCGATACGATTCAGGAATGGCCAATGCCGCAGGGAGAGGGCGCGCGGCCCTACGGCATGGCGTCGGACAGTGCCGACCGTGTCTGGCTTGTGGCGACGGGCGTTCAGCCGAATATGTTCACAGGCTTTAATCCAGAGACAGAGGAATTCTTTTCGCAGACAGAGGTGCCCTCCGGCGGCCGCGTAATCCGCCATATGCACTATCACGAGCCTTCAGGGGCCGTCTGGTTTGGCGCGGATACAAACTATGTCGGGCGCGCGATTGTTGAGCCGCCGCTGGTGGATTGATCATATGCGACTAGCTGGCGCGAGCCTTATAGGGTTCGGACTGATCTGCGCTACACCCGTCGCGGCGCATCCGGACGGCGCGCCCTGGGGTTCGGCTGATCCGGTCGCAGCCGAGAATTGCGCATCCTGTCATTTTGACAATGATGCAGTGCATGACTCCGACTTGATTTCCTCGACCGGATGGCGGCCATTGGTCCGATCCGGTGATCAATTCGAATTTAGACTGCTTTTTCAAAATAGGCCCTATGCATTTGTTGGAATGCAAGTGATGGCCAGCGTTGGTACATTCGAAGCGGAACAAGACGAGTTAGAGGCATATGGGGCGCAAATTCGTTCCAATGCTGTGGTGGGCGGTGTTGGCGGATGGAATATGTGGCGTTTTGTTTGGACGGCGCCTGAAAGCGTTGAAGAACCGATCACCTTTCATTTCGCTGTGAACAAGAGCAATAATGACCAATCCGCCCTAGGTGATCAAATTCATTTCCGTACACTGACACTCTATCCTGACATCACGACCGAATCACTGCCACCGCTTCGATAGCCTCTGATCGATTTCGTTAGGCGGTTTTTTGACCGCGCCGCCATAGCCGGTGACAGAGTCCGCAACGAACGGGTTCGATTGTCGTTCTTTATTGAAAGATGAGACCCCGCCATGGCCCGGCACGAACTGTAAATCGCCAAGCGGCCAGAGCTTTTGTGTAATGGAATCGATCAGCGTTTGGTGGTCGCCCCGGGGGAAGTCCGTCCGGCCGATCGAGCCGGCGAAAAGCACATCGCCGACGAAGGCAATGTTTGCGTCACTATGATAGATCACCACATGACCGGGCGTATGGCCTGGGGTGTATACGACATTGAACTTGATGCCGTCCAGATCGAGTTCATCCCCGTCATTTAACCACTGATCCGGCGTGCAGTTTTCCCCCATGCCCGGGTGGCCATATTGCGCCCAGTGCGCCGCGATCTCGTCCAGCCAGAATGTGTCTTCCTTGTGCGGACCAATAATCGGCGCGCCGGTTTCGCGTTTTACCGCCTCCGCTCCGCCGGCATGATCCAGGTGCCCGTGGGTCAGCCAGATTTGCTCAATCGTCGCGTCAAACGCTTTTGCGGCGTCAAGAATTTTTTCCGGCTCGCCGCCGGGATCGACCACCGCCGCCTTGCCGGAAGGCGCGCGGATAATCGAGCAATTCTGCTGAAACGGCGTCACCGGCACGACGCGAACCTGAAAGGGAGGGGCAGTATTTGACATGAGGCCCATGTAGACCGCACACGTGTCAGCGGCAAGGTTTACCCGCCGATGGATTTCAGCGTGACGGTTGCGGTCGCCACCAGTTCACGCGCATCGCCGGTTTCGGCATAGACGTCCGAGCGGACGACGCCGATTGATTTGCCCCGCGACAGAGCGGTCGCTTCCGCCACCAGCAAGTCGCCCTTCGCCGGTTTCATGAAGTTGATCTTGAGTTCGATCGTCAGGCACGCTCTGCCTTCGGGCAGTACCGAGGCGTAACACGCGCCCGCTGCATGGTCGGCGAGCCCGGTGACGACGCCGGCGTGCACATAGCCAAGAAATTGCACAAGCGCTTCCTTGGGCGCGACTTCAAGCGCGACAAAGCCTTCCTCGAAAGCGCGGATGCGAAATCCGGACTCCTTGGTGAAGCCACGCGCGGTAGTGAGATGTTCAAAAGTTTCTTTCAGATCGCTGCGCATGGGGTGACGCTACCCAGCGCCGGGCCGGTGCGCCAGCGTCTTTTGCAGTCAGAACCGATTTCCTCGTTTCTTCATTTCGTCGGTTTTGACCTTGCAGCCGACATAGCCTTAGGCTGAGCGTTGTCATTTGGCGGGGACTTCATGCGCGCTGTTCTGATTATAGTGATCATGCTTTTCAGTGGTTGCAGCGCCGGTGAAGCAGACCCGGGCCTTGAGGGGAATGCGCCCATGGCAAGAGAATTGATCGTGCTGGCGGCGTCGCCTGACGGCGATGGATATTATCAAGGCATGGCCAGCGAGATTTTTCAGTTTCATGTCGCTTTTGCGCGTGAGCTTCAAAAGCATGACGATGTGCTGATCCTTGCTGGTGATGACCACTATGATGATTACGTTGGTGCACTCGGCGCGGCGAGCGTCGCGCGCATTGAGATGTACGATATCTGGATGCGGGATTTCAGTCCGCAAAATGCTGCCGCCCAGGTTATGTTTCGCTATACGGCTGAAGGACAGGGCGGCGGTCAGAAGGGTCAACGTGAGGCGGACATCGTGCAGGCGGGACTGTCGGATGTTCTGAAGAAAGCGGGCTTGCGTTACGGCGAGACCAACTTTCTGAATGATGGCGGTAATTTCGTTGACGATGGCGCAGGCAATGTCGTCCTGAGTCGGAAGTTTTTACGTGACAACGCCCTTACGGAGACGGACGGCAGGACGGCGATTCAGCATGCGACAGGCGCCGTCAACGTCGCCTTCATAGAGGCTGATGAACAAGGCGGTCTTGAACATGCGGACGCTGTTGTGGCTTTCATCGATGAAAACGTGCTCGTGGTGAATGCCTATCTGGACGATCCTGCCTATAGCGCATCGCTGCGGTCGGACCTTGAGTACGGCCTGCCTGGTGTTATGATTCATGAAATTGTCGCGCCATATGATGCGACGGAAATTTACGACACGCGTTTCGGATCGGCCTGCGGGCTTTACACCAATATGCTTGTAACTCCGGAGCGAATTTATCTGCCGCAATTTGGAATTCCGGAAGACGCGCTTGCGCTTGCGTCTTTACGTGAATGGACAAGGCGTGACGTCATTCCGGTGATGTCTGCGAAGGTGTGCCGCATGGGCGGCGGCGTGCGCTGCATGTCCTGGCAGTTGCGCGGTGAAAACGCTTTAAAACTGAAAGCCTATGCAGCTAGTTTGAACTGATGTCTTCGGAAGTTACGCAGCTCTTTTCACGCTGTCGATAAAGCGCTTGAAGATGTAAAAACTGTCCTCCGGCCCGGGAGAGGCTTCCGGGTGATGCTGCACTGAAAAGATCGGCGCGTCTCGAAGCGCAATGCCGGAATTTGATCCGTCAAACAGCGACACATGCGTTTCCTCGACATTCTCAGGCAAGGAGCCGCCATCGACCGTAAACCCGTGATTCATTGAAACGATCTCTACTTTGCCCGTGGCGTGGTCCTTGACCGGATGGTTGGCGCCGTGATGGCCTTGCGCCATTTTAATGGTTTTTGCGCCAGCCGCGATCGCCAGCATCTGATGGCCAAGACAAATGCCGAGCGTCGGCACCTTGTTTTCAATCAGCTTGCGGATGACGGGAACGGCGTATTCGCCAGTCGCCGCGGGATCTCCCGGGCCATTTGAGAGGACGACGCCATCGGGATTGTGTTCCATGATATCGCCGTAGCTCGCGCTTGCTGTCACCACGGTCACGCGGCAGCCTTCGCTGGCGAGACGGCGCAGGATATTGCGCTTTACACCGTAGTCGATGACCACAATATGCGGCCCCGTTCCATCATGTTGCGTGTAGCCCTTACCCCACTCCCAGCC
>JBCBSY010000179.1:0-4978 GCA_039818925.1 Pseudomonadota bacterium
CTTGCCGCCAAGCTCATAGTTTGTCGCCTGTTCATCTTCGAACTCAAAGGCGTCTTCGAGGGTCGGTGAGAACAGGCGATTGTTGGCCCGGAAGTCAAAGCCACCCGACTTAAACCCGCGCGCCCAGCTGGCGTAGAGCAGAACATTGTCGGTTGCGTCATAGACAAGCTTGATGTCCGGAGAAAAACGCGTTTCCGAACGGTCGCCCACAACGCCGCCTGCCGGAAATTCGCCCAGCTGTGCGAGCAAACCCGTCGCAGGCACTGAAAGCTGAGGCACCGTCGACATCGATAGCGCTGTCAGGTTCGATGAGGTGATTCCAAACAGGTTGCCGTAGACCAGCGGCGCAGAGATTTGCGCCATCGGCAATGGCTGGAAGTCAAGATCCGTAATCGACAGAAGGCGCGTGCCTTCTTTGTCCTCATGGCTCAAGCGTCCGCCAAGCTGCAGCTCGAGACGCTCGAACGGGCGGAAATTGATTTGCGCAAATGCGGAGTAAACATCGCTGTCGGTAGTCGCCACACGCTCCGCCTGCGTCCCCGCGACAGCGTTGCCCGCCGTGCTCATGGTTTGTGCGTTGATGGCCGGGATCAGAATAGAATTTGTCGGCACGGCGATCTGGTCGGCATAATTGTGATCGCTGGTCTGCCAATAAAGCCCCGCGACAAAGTCCCATGTATCCCAGACCGGCGAGGTAACGCGCAGCTCGGAGCTCCACTGCGTATACTCTTCCTGAAGCAAGGCGTCGAAGATGACAGCGCCGGTAAAGTCACAGTCGCACAGCTCGTCATATTCAAAATTCTGATATGCCGTTGTCGAACGAATTTCGAACCCATTCACGTCCCAATTAAAATTGGCGACGTAGGTCTGTGTTTCGTTGTTACTGAAGTCGCCGTTTGAACTGCGCTGATTATCTGGAGTCGTATTCAGAACGGATGGGTCTGCTGAGAAACCGCCGGCAAGGATTTGCGCGAAAGTCAGTCCCGCGAAAGGACCCGCCGCCGCCGGCTCCTCGCCGATCACTTCAATATTGCGGCCGACGACATCAAACTCGCCGATTTCCGCCTTGAACGACGCTTGCAGATTGTCGGTGACGTCATATTCGAGCTGCCCGCGGAGCATCCAGTCCTCGCGCTGCGGCTCGGTGCGATCAAGGGTCAGGTTTTCGACATAACCGTCCGCATCCCGGTACCGGCCGGCTAAACGCCCGCGCAAGCGGTCCGTGATCGGACCCGACACGGCGCCTTCAACGATGTATTCCTCATCGAGGAATTCATAGGAGCCTGAGATATAACCCTCGAACTCATCCGTCGGTTTCGCCGTTGTAATGTTGAGCGCACCGGCGACCGCATTTTTGCCAAACAAAATGGCCTGCGGACCACGCAGCACTTCGACGCGTTCGAGATCGAGAAATGGTGAACGGGTTTGCTGCGCACGCGGATAATGAACACCGTCGATATAGGTCGCTACGGACTGTTCAAAGGCCTGGTTGATGCCGGAACCGATGCCGCGAATGAACACATTCGTGGCGATGCCGGTCTCCGTCATTGTGAAGTTCGGCACGAGAAACTGGAGATCCTGAGATTTCTGGATCGCTGCGTCTGTGATTTTTTCTGCAGGCACCGCTGAGATCGAGATTGGCGTATCCTGAAGCCCCTGCTCGCGCGATTGCGCAGTAACGACGATCTGGTCAAGCTGCGCCAGCGCCGGCGTTGCCGTCGCCATAAACGCGCCGCCAGCCAGCGCCGATGTTAAAAACAGTCTGCTCGTCATTTTTTTTGTCATTTAGACCCTCCCTTGGGCGCGTTTGGTCGCGCCTACGCACTATTGGAACCTGATCAGTTTCCCTTATCCTAATTGCTGATGCGCCGCACCGTGAAAGTGACAATAAGCAGTGAATTTGGGGACATTTGAGAACAATCTATCGCCAACTGTCTTTTTTTTGACACGCAAAAGCGCATATTGCGGCACAGCATTAAATATTGCGATGCACAATTGGTCTTTTCGGCTGAGGTGCTTTTTATGGTTTGGCGATCACATTTCCAACCCTGTTTTCAGCGGACCTCACCATGAGTGATGGCGCGGAAATTCTGACCTGGATCGACGCTCTGTCGGCGCCAATCAAAGAAACGGTGCTGGATCATATGAAGCCCGTGCGCGCGCGCGCCGGATCGCTTCTCTATGAGCGACATAGCGAGTCAAAGGGGCTATACCTCATCAGTAGCGGGAACATCCGGCTCTTTTCCCTGGCTCCCGACGGCCGGGAACTCACTTACAAAATCTATGGCCCGAATGAGAGCTTTGGCGACGTCGCCGCGATTGACGGCAATCCCTACCCGCTATCAGCGGACGCCATGACCGATTGCAATCTCTCGTTTTTGTCCCGGGCGAATTTGACCGCGCTTCGCGAACGCTTCCCAGCGATTGAAACCGCGCTTTTAAACTTGACGGTTCGGATCGCGAGAACATCAGTCATGTTTATCGAAGAGGCGACCCTGTTTCCGTTGAATGCACGCATCGCCTCACGATTGTCTTTTCTTGCTTCGAGCGCCAGCGCCCGCGGCGAATCTGTTGCTGAACTCAAGATTGCGCAAAAAGACATCGGCGTAATGGTCGGCGCCTCGCGTCAGGCCGTTAACAAAGTCCTGTCAGAATTTCAGGCGCTTGATCTGATCGAGACCAGCTATGGGTCGGTCCGGATCAAAGACCGCAAAGGATTGCTTGATCAATCCATGCGTTTTAGCTCGCCGGAATCACCGAATGGATGAGCGACGCGCATGTCGGCAATTTTTCAATAACGCACATTATTGCACCAATCGCCGCGGCGCCCATCGACGCCGAGACCAGCCGCGACCAGCGCCCTGCTGAGATCACCGCGATCCGTTTTGATGCGCGCCACCACACGGCCCGCGTACTTTCCCCGCTCAATCTCCTGAAGGTCCGCCTCGCCGCCCTGCAGGAACGTTTCTACAAACGCCTTGGCGGCTTTTGCCTTGCGACGTTCCTCCTCACATTTCGGCCGGAAAAGTTCCGGCGCATCAACATCTGCAAGCCGTACGGAAACAAGAATTTCCTGATCCAGCCAGATGGCGACGCGCATTTTGATGGTATCGCCGTCAATAACGCGCTCGACCCGGGCGCGCGCCGACCCGTCAAATCCAGCGGCGTAAACAGGAAAGCATATAAACAAGGATATGATAAAACAAATGCGCATTACACGCATAAGTGGCACATTATTATGATACTATCAAGTTAGTTGTAGTTTTTTTCAATCTATACTTAAAACTACTTGATCTGCATTCTCCCCATATCGATCAACATCAGTAAAATGACGCCAATGCCGCCAACAAGGCCCAGCGACAGGGCGACATTGACCTTTTCCGGCATGAATCCAAGGGTATTGAACGGCATCAACCATGGGAAGTAGATGCCGTATTGCGACGCCTGCGCAAAGATTGCGAAAAATCCGCCGCCAACGCCCAGCGCCACCGGAATTAGAAAGTTTCGAAATCTGAAAGCCGCCCACAATTGAACCGCGATCAGCAGGAAGGCCGACAGATAGATGTAAGCGAGCCGCTCCGCGACTTCCCAACGCCAGTGTTTGACCATGAGCGTCACATCCATATCGCCGAACATTTCGTCATCATCGGCCAGCATGGTTTCCGCGAGGCCGGCGAATGGCGCGGGATCAATCAGTCTGTTGGCAGGGTTCATCTCCCCCGCAAGCCAGCCGCCAAAAGCAAGCAGCGCCCCCGTTAACAGGCTCATCGCCGCGACAAGTCCCAAGGCCACAACCGCCTTCGCCGCGAAAAGCCGCCATTTCGGTACAGGCAACGCCAGGATGTGCGCCCAGGTTTTCGGGCCGTGCTCGAGCTGCGCGACCAAGGTGGCGATGATGGTCGCCGTCAATGGCAACATGAATGTCGCCCAAGCGGTAAAGCCTGCAAAGAAATAAAACGGCCAGGCCTGTAGGCTGGCGCCGCTGGCCTGAAGAGAAAAAAATAAAAGCCCAACCAGCGCCGGACCAGCAACCGCCACCAGCATGATCTTTGACCGCTTCAATTTGATCAGCTCAACACGGATAGAAGTCAGCATCGGATCCCCCTCAAGCCTGTTTCAATTGCGGCCTGGCGCCAACGAGCTGAAGGAAAAGCTCCTCCAGCGTCCATGGCGCGATCGCAAGATGATGAACGTCAATGCCAGCGGCAACCAGCGCGGTATTGATCGCCGCCGCCTCCTGCTCCGCTGATTCCGAGCTGGCGAGATCCAGCAACAATCGCCCGTCTTTTTCTTCGATATGAACAAAGCCACCGTGCAACTGCGCTTGCGCGGCGGCGTTATCAGAGCAGCCGAGCTCAAGCCGGGGCGCATGCAGTCCGCGCAACTCCCGCATCGCGCCCTGAAACACAACTTTGCCGAGATTGATGACCGCCACATGCGACGCCATCTGCTCGATCTCCGCCAGATGGTGCGAAGAAACGAAAACAGTGGCTCCGGTGCGATCAGGGAGCGACTTAATGAAATCACGCATTTCCCGGATGCCAACCGGGTCAAGGCCGTTTGTCGGCTCATCAAAAATAAGCAGCTTAGGCCGCCCTAGGAGCGCACGGGCAAGCCCGAGCCGGTGGCGCATACCGAGTGAATATTTGCGCACATGCCGGTTCGCCACATGCGAGAGTTCAACCGTATCCAGCACACGGTCGATTTCCGATTTGTCGAGCTTTAAAAGCCGCCGCGTAATATCGAGATTCTCGCGCCCCGTAAGGTGTTCATAATGCGCTGGCGTTTCAAATGCGACGCCTACGGATTTTAGGGCGCGACGCCGGTTGCGACGCAGGTCCTCTCCAAACAACGCGATCCGTCCCCGATTTGGAGACAAGAGTCCCAGGAGCAAACGAATGGTTGTTGTCTTGCCGGCGCCGTTCGGCCCCAAAAAGCCGTAAATCGCTCCCTCCGGCACCGCAAGGTCAATGCCGTC
>JBCBSY010000180.1:0-4973 GCA_039818925.1 Pseudomonadota bacterium
GCGTTGCTTGAAGCAACGCCCAGAAAGGGATCAGGCGTTATGAAATCCGCCGGCGTACCCTCCATTATCTCTTCCGATGTCGTTATGCGCGGCAACATCAACTCGGCAGGCGAGATCCAGTTCGACGGCTCGCTTGAGGGCGACGTCAAAGCGGGTTCGCTTATCATCGGTGAAAAAGCATCCGTCAAAGGCGAGGTCGTTTGCGAAACTGTAACCGTGCGGGGCCGTGTTGAAGGCGGAATTCGAGCGAAGTCCGTCTCTCTGGCGGCGACGGCGCATATTCTCGGCGATATTCTGCACAGCTCGCTTTCGGTGGAAACCGGCGCGCATTTCGAGGGCAATTGCCGTCATTCCGACGATCCCTTGTCTGACACCTCAGCAAAAGACTTCCGCCGCACCCGGCCAACCGCACCGGCCCCGGCGCCGCGTCCGGTCGCGAACAACAGCGACACGGCAGATCAGCAGGGGGCCGGCGCTGGAAATGAAACGCCGTCCTTCCTCAGCGTCGGGCGCTCTCCGCTCCGCTAGGATTGCGTTGTCATTAATAATCAAAAAAGGCCGCCAAAACTGGCGGCCTTTTTTGATTTCTGTTTTTAGGTTTTCAGCGCGGTTACCGACCACGCATCCCGGATAAACCTGAGATCGTGGTCAGCAAGGCAAGGCCTGCAGTCAGATACGCCCCCCATTGCACGCCGCCCAAACCAATCTTCGTTCCCATCATGGCAATGATGAAGTAGCCAATTGCCGCCAGCGCAGCAAGGCCGGCAGCGAGTGTGATGATGCTTGTCATGCGCCCAATAAAAGGCAGCAAACCGATCACGCCCAATGCCGCAGCGCCCAGGGCGACCACCGCCGCCAGCGACATCAGTCGGCTGACATTTCTTGATTCATTGACTTGACCTTCAGAAGCGCAGGCTTCCCCGATCGGAATCTGGAGGTTCCTAACGCATCCTACCACGCCGCCCATAAACTCGTTTCCGGTGACCGTCGCCAGTTGCTCGCGCCCGCTCACAGGATTGTCCGATTCATACGAATACATCGGCCCAAAAAACATCGCCGCAACAATCGCCAGCGGCAGTAAAATTCGGATCATTTTTGGCATCCCCGTCCTTGCCCAACACACAGTTCGCCGACTTTACCGAGTTCAAGCCGCCAAGCCAAGCAGCCCGACGGCGAGGTTGTGTTGCAGCGCGGGAGTTGCAGTTAAAAAGCGCTCATTGTGGCAGTCCTGCACGGTTAGGCTGCTTTTTTGATCTCAGGCAGTTTGTGTACGCCGCGCATTTTGGCGGCAAAAAGGCTCAGACTAGAAAAAGGATTGGCGCCGGATTGCGCATCAATGGACTCAGCACCTTCAGCCGCCTTCAAATCGCTGGCGACCAGCGTTTCGCCGGCGGGACCAAGAATGACAAGGTACTCGCGCTCATCGCAGCGGATCAGCGCCAGTCTCCGGCGCGCATCAAGGGGCAGCATTTCCGAAACAGACAACCTGCGTTTTTGCCCGGCGACGCAGGCAAGCGACGAAAGGCCGGCCTTGCGCACCGCGAGGGCAGCCAGGCCGATCATGCCGATCACCGCCGCAAGCCCCAACACCATTCGCAAGATCTCCGACGCCAGCATGCTGCATTCCTCACCTTATGCGTGAAGATAAAATATCGAGCTTATGTTTAAGGCGGTGTTAATCAGGCTCCATCGGACCGCTGATAAAGCCTTCGCAAATCCGGCAAGGAGAGAAACTCGCCGCCCATATTATCGCGAAACCAGTCGAGAAATTGCGATGTGGTCTGCAATAACGAAGCAACGTCTTCTTCAGTGCACGCATATTCATTGGCGCCCGCTGTTAAGGAAGTTGAATGAAGCGTAAAGGTAAGTACCGGCGCTCCGTCAGCGATCAACCTGCGGGTCAGGGCCTGCAAATCCTTCAATGAAGCGCCTTCCGGTGAAAGCCGCATCGCTTTTTTGAACGCACCGAAGTTGTCCGGGCGGAAAACGGGAAATCCCGGTTTGGTTCTTCCGCCGGGAAGGAAGAACGGCGTCTGGCGCAGTGCGTGACCACCGGATACCGGCGTAACGGCAATTCGCCAATCGTCACCAGAAAGCTGAAATGGAAAATTTGTCATCTCGGAAAAGTCCGGCCCGCCACGGCTTGAAAAATCAAATCCAGCGCTTGGACTGAAATCATGCGTAACGGCGATTCGGGCCAACAATGCATAATCGGAATAACCGATACCGTAGCGCCCCGCCCGATGGGCAATGGCGGCCTCGCCAAAAACGTCAAGATAAGCGCGCGCTAGTGTCTCCAGTTTCGCTTGGTGCGCCTCGCGCGGCAGATTCTTCTGAAAGGAATAATACTCGCCTGGAAAATCTCCCGGCGGCGTCACCCATTGATGCAGGTGAAGCCCCATATCGGCCTTGCCGGAAGTCTTCAAATCCCTGAAAAATCCAGCCGCCGTCGCGTCCTTTAAAATAGGCCAGGTAAGGAAGTAGAGCGGCGCCGCGCCAGCCGCAGCGCATAAAGCTTGGAAGCGCTGAAGTCCGCCTATGTCATTGACGCAATAGCGTTCTGGTTGATCAAAACGGCTCCAATCAAATTGTTCTTCTGTGTCTACAGTAACGATCAGGCGTGGCCGGTCGGCATTCACCGGCAATGCGATCGCTCGCGCTTTAAGCGCTGCTTGCAAACGCGCGTTCTCTCGAATGCTCTGAAACAAGTCATGCATGCCGTCTGTTGTTTCGTCCCAGGCATGCTGCTCGGCGTAGCGTCGTGTTGCGTCGCGATCAATGCCAGTCTTGGCGAGATCTTTCACCGCAGCGGCAATGTCTTGCTGCGTTCGCATCTTGATAATTCGGCCAGCTTGCGGCGTACGGACGACTTCTGCATTGCCGCCGACATCACTGGCGATGCAAGGCGTCCCGCAGGCCATAGCTTCGAGCAGTACGTTCGGCCAGCCTTCCCGTGCTGACGCCAAGACGAGCATATCCGCCGCGCTGTAAACGCGGCGCAACGCGTCGCTGTCGAGCCGGCCCAAAAACCGGACTCTCGATCGAACTTCGCAAGCCGCAGCGAGCCGCTCCAATGCGCGCCCTTCAGGCCCCTCCCCGGCAATAAGAAGCACGGCCTCCGGTAGTTTTGTCAGCGCCTTTATGACAACGTCATGGCCCTTGCGTTTGATGAGATGGCCAACACTTGCGAGCACAAGCCCGTCCACGCCAAGGGCCTTGCGCGCCTCGCGACGGTCCGCGGGAAAAAAAAGGTTTAAATCAACGCCATTGCGCAAGACACGGATTTTTTCAGCTGGCGCGCCGAGATCTGACAGCTTTTCTTTTAATGACGCTGCAACCGTCACAATCGCATCCGCGTGCTGTGCGGTTTTGATAATTTTTTTGCATGGCCCTTTAAAAGCGGGCAGCAATGTCACGTCTGAACCACGGGCGGTGATTATGCAGGGTTTGTCAAGCTCGCGCGCGACGGTCATCGCCGCTACGCCGTCAGGATAAAAATAGTGTGCATCAATGATGTCAAAATCCCAACCACGATCAAGAAGCATGCGGGCGGCGTTGCGAAAGGTCCGTGTCAGGGACGTCGGCGCGACCCGCATCGCGGCTTTTGGAGGAATAAGATAGCGCGGATGAAAAACCTCAATGCCGCGGCGAGTTTCATGGGCTGGCGCAGCCGCATAGTTCGCATAAGAACCAAAAACCCGACTGCGAAAAGGAAACCATGGAATCGGCGCCACCACCTTAACGTCGGCGTGATGCTTCTCGCGATAGGCCGCGATCCGATTTTCCACGAACACCCCATGGGCCGGCGCGGCCGCATTTGGATACAGAGTCGAGAACAATAGAATGCGCATGGCGCGAGGATGTTCAGGGCCGGGCAATGGTCGGATACCCCCGCGGCGGGATCACCACGCCAAGATGACGAGACGTTAACGCTTCTTTTTGCAAATGATGCTTACTTTCAACGTCCCCAAACCCAAAATGACGCGGCATGCATTCATTATCCCATACGGCGGCAGTCAAATCCGTCCAATCGCAGGACGAACCTCTATCGCATTTCGCGTGCGTATGCGTTTGGTTTGCAACCTCCGGGATTCTTTGGGGACTGATCGCCCTGCTCCTCACCAGCTAAACTTCCTCCGGGCTATGTGAAAAGTCGCGCTGAAAAGCACCCTATTCTTGTCACGATAAATTTGTTAACTTTTCGTTAGGCACGTTACATGCGGGGAGTGCTGTGTGTGTCCAGTCTTGGCACACTGCAGCAAAGCCGGTTGACCACCGGTGAATTCATGAGGCCAGGGGGATGGTGATTCAATACGCAGTTGCGTTGGCGGTTGTGGCCACTGGCGCCGCCGTGACAACGGCGCTGATATGGCCGCGCACACATCCGTTACGTGATTCCGGTTCTCTCCTGCGCGAATCCTATGATTCCGGCGCGGGCGATGATCCAGGCGGCGGCTCCCCCAGCGGCGCCCTCGACACGAACTCCATTGTGGACTCTGAATTTGCAGCGGCGTTCGCCGCGCGCAAAACACCGGCGTCCGCTCTTATGAAGCGACTGCTCGACATTGTTCTTAGCGCCGCGCTTCTTGTTTTTCTGGCCCCGCTTCTGTTGCTGACGGCGATTGCGATCAAGTTGGACAGCTCCGGCCCCTTGCTTTACCGCCAGCGACGCCTTGGCCTTGGGGCGCGCGAATTCAGTGTCTTCAAATTCCGTTCCATGGTGATCAACGCCGAGCAAAACGGGCCTCAATATGCAGCCACAGGGGACGAACGGGTCACGCGCATCGGCCGCATCATTCGCCGTTTTCGTATTGATGAAATACCTCAAGCGATAAACGTGTTGCGCGGCGAAATGAGCTTTGTCGGACCACGACCGGAACGGCCCGAATTCGTCACCGAACTGGCGCGGGAAATCCCACATTACCATTGTCGACATCTGATGAAGCCGGGAATTACCGGTTGGGCGCAAGTGA
>JBCBSY010000181.1:0-4950 GCA_039818925.1 Pseudomonadota bacterium
TCCAAAATGCGGGCTGCAAAGCGTCAATCCCCTAGCCGCTGGATTTTGGATCGGCGCCTATTGATCACGGCAATCCGCGTCTGGGTTTTATGATCCGGCACGAACTGATGGAGCGTGCGCCCTGGCTCATGGGGGACGCGGTTCGCTCCGCGATGACCAATCTGACGCGTCCGTCCGCCGCCCAGATCGCGCGCGAGCTATGGCGAAAAAGCCCCAGCGATTTGGAGTTCATCACAAAAAACAAGGTGGACGAGTATTTCGCGGATGTAACGCTGGACGCAATGCATAGGCCGATGGACGGTCCCATGTGGGAAATGGAGGCTCTCGCCGATTATCAATTCAGCCTGGACAGCATTGATTGTCCAGTCCTTATCGTTCAGGGCGAACAGGACGCGCTGACGGACAATGACGCCATCACTGCCTTGTTCGGCAGGCACGGAAACGTTGCAGTTCACCGCTATCCGGACGCCGGACATCTGTGCTTTATTTCCGAGTGGGCTGATATTCTCATTCGCACCTGCAGGCTATCAGCAGCGCACAACGCCAACGATGAATAGGAAGCCTACAGACCATTTACGCCGACGTAGTTCCTACAATCTTGGGGCCAACTCTCAATTCGCAAAGGCCATGGCTGTCACAGCGCTCTTTATCATAACCCTAGGCGGTTGCGCGCCGCTGACAATGGCCCCTTACGCACCCTATTTTGCAACCGAACCAGCAACGTATTCTCAAATATCGCCGGTACGCGTAACGTTTCTTGGAAATACAAATGTATTGATCGAGGATGGCGAAACGCGAATACTGACGGACGGATATTTTACCCGCCCGAGCCTCCGTGAAGCGATATTTGGCGCAACGCCGTCGAAAGAGAAGATAAGGACTGCGCTGGCGCAAGCGGGCATAGACAAGCTAACCGCTGTGATCCCGTTGCATACCCATATCGATCATGCATTGGACTCAGCCGAGGTCGGCTTTCAAAGTGGCGCGAAACTCATCGGTTCGGGCTCATTGAAAAATATTGCCGAAGGCTGGGTCGCGTTTCATGAAGGAAAGCGCGAGTATGAAGACTACGAGAAATGGTTTTCCGGCGCCGGTTTTCAAATGGTCATGATCGGCGAGAAAGTCCGGATCGGCCAGTTTAATGTTACTTTTCTGCCGACGGGGCATATTCCCGTGCCGGGCGCCAAGAAAACGATCAAGAAACCGCTTAAACCACCAGCCGGCATGCTGCGATACAAGCCTGCGCCGGTGTTTGCATTGCTGGTCGAACATTCCGGAAAGAAAATCCTTATTATCGGCTCCGCGGGTAAAATTGAAGATGAGGATTTACAGTACTGGGAAACCGTGAATGCGGATGTTGTATTGTTGGGCATTGCCGGCATCGGCAAGCGGAGCAGCAATTATGTCGAAATGTATTTTCGGCAAATGGTGGACGACCGGCGCGCAAAAAAGATCGTTCCGGTACACTGGGATGAATTGTTCGAGGAGCCGCAAAAACCGCTCTCGCCTCAAAGCGGATTTTACGGCTTCCTCTCGCGCATGAAAAAAAGCCTCGAGATCACGTGCCGCGAAGTTGCTCAGCAACGCCCCGATGTTGAACTGATCTTTCTGCCTTACGGCGAGGACTTGTCGATTTTCGAGCTTTCAACTCGCGCAAACGCCGGATATGGAAACTGTCCGAGTCAGAAGTAAAGCTATTGCGCCTTATAGCGCAGCGCTCGGTCAATGAACTTCGCATTCTATCGGCGCTCATCACCCAATTGGGTGATGCGGCTTTCACCCGCGCAAAATAATTTTCCTTCGTAGCGTATTCAACGGTTGCGCCAAACGCCCTGCAAAGGCGCAGCGCGCCGCTCTTAGCAACTAATTTCGGGAGGCACCCCATGAACAAAATCGCTTTACTATCCGGCGCCGTCGCCATATTGACGCCGGCAATGCTGGAAGACGCGGCGGCCCAAGCATCCTGGACGGCATGGAAGAATTTCACAGAGGGAGACTCGCCCTGGAAATATCGCTTCAAATGGACCGGTCAATATTCACTGCAGTATCAGATTAAAGTGATGCGCAGAGATGATCGCATGTATGAGTGGGACTATTTGACATCGACATATTTCATTGAAGATATTCGCGTGACGTGTCGAAATGGCGGTGTCGAGGCACGAAAAGGGTGGTCCAAATCGGTCGGCTACTACGATTCCGATAGTTCGAAGCCAAAGATAGGCACCGTATGGAACCACCACGAAACTAGTCTTTGCAGAAGTCAAGGCGGTGCAAAAACTGTCGTCTCTAACAAGGGGTTTCGTTGGCAACGCAATTATGATGATGGTTGTTTCATCACCACCGCTGCTTGCAAAACGCTTGGTCTTGAAGACGATTGCAGGTTGCTGCAGGCGCTGCGCCATTTCCGGGACACCTATATGGATGAAACCCGTGCATTACGCGCCGATGTTGAGAAATACTACGACCTAGCGCCCAAGATCGTGAAACGCATTGCCGATCTGGGGTTGGGTAATCGTCTGTACCCGGCGCTTGCCCGCGATCACCTTTTTCCTGCCTTTGCTCAGATCGAGGGACGCGACTTCAACGGCGCCTACGCAACCTACAAACGCATGGTCGATCATCTGGAAGCTGAAATATTGCGCTGATGCCGGCGTCTCGAACGCTCGATCTCCGCGGCGCCCGCAATTTCTCTCCGCCAGCGCCCCGCCGATCCTGGGAGATTGGCGCCGCACCCGCAGCGTCGACCCGCTGGGGGCTGTCTTTCAACGCCGGTCTGCGGGCTGCGTTTGCGGTGCTTTGCGCCGGCCTTATCCTGTTCGGTGTTTACATCGCCGTCTTCTACGGCGGCGCAGCGCTCAGCGGGCGGTGGGCGCTCTGGAACGCCGGCTCGCTGCCCGGCCTATACGACCCGAATATGCCGCTCGCCACGCTTGGCATGGGCGCGCATCTTTTCGCTGGCGCAGTGTTAATGGCGCTGGGACCGCTACAATTCGTGCCCGCCATCCGCCAGCGGCGCCCGGCGCTTCATCGCGCCATCGGCAGGATCTACATCGCATTCGCAATGCTCGCCGCAATCGGCGGTCTCTTATTCGTATTCCTGAAAGGCACAGTCGGCGGTCTCATCATGGATGTTGGCGCAACCCTCTACGGTGCGCTCGTGATCGCGTTCGGCTTTGCGACCATCGCATTCGCGATACGCAACGACTTTGCGCGACACGAATGCTGGGCCATGCGCTTGTTCGCCCTTGTCAGCGGCGCGCTGCTTTACCGGATCGAATACGCGCTTTGGGGAGCGCTCACCAGCGGCGCCGGCCATACAGCATCTTATGACGGCTGGTTCGATAATGTCGTTAATCTTGGCTTCTATGCGCCTGCGCTTGTCGCCGCTGAGGCGTACATCCGGACGCGCGGCAAACCAGGCTCATGTGGCATACAAGTCGCCAGTTGGTTGGCGACCGCCATTATCGCCGCGGGCGTCCTTCTCGTCATCGCAAAGTCGTGGCTGCCGCGCATCGGCCTCATCTTGTGAGCCTTTTCACTCGACGACCGGCTCGGCGCGGGCGAGCAAAACATAAAAGACCAGTCCGATGAGGGCGAAAGTCGCGGCTACCTGAAAGACGAGAGTCCATGATCCGGTGAACTCAAGAATCAACCCCGAGATATAGATGCCGATGACGCCTGGAAGCGTGCCGATGGTGTTAGAGATACCGAACAAAGTGCCCGAGTGGTTCGGCGCAATATCCATGTGATTGGGCGCAACGCCGCCGGCGGAAAACCCCTTTAGCGCTGTCGCCAGCGACATAAGCGCGACCGCAATCCAAACCGTATCGACGAAACTGACGAGAAAAAGCGCCAACGCCAGTCCGCCAAGGCTGATCGATTGCGCCAACTTCCGCACCTGCAAAACCGGCTTCCCGCTCGCTACAAGCCTGTCTGCAAGAACGCCTCCGATATTGAGAAATACAAATGACGTTACAAAGGGTATCGCTGCAGCAATTCCGATAACCGCGAAATCAACACCAAGGCCATCATTGAAATATGTCGGCAGCCAAGAGATGAATGTATAGACCGACCAATTGCCGCAAAAATGCGCAATGATAATCGCCCATACGGCCCGTGAAGCAAGGAGCGGTTTCCAAGGCGCCGCTGAATTTCGATATTTCATTCTCTGCTGTGTGACGGATTGCTCTGTCGGCGTCGCCTCCAAAGCTGCCTGACGGTCATTGCGTGCGCTAATACGCCAGATTGCAATCCAAACGAGCCCCGCGGCTCCATACAAGTAAAAAACCGCCGACCACTCCAGTCGTTGAATGACAATCGGCGTCAAGATGAGCGCCGCAATGGTCCCAACCGCAACCCCACTATGAGTGAAACCCAGCGCTTTTGCGCGGTCCTGCAGCGGAACATTGCGACCAAAAGATGCGTAAATTGAAGGAAGTGCAACAGCCTGACTTAACCCCATGGCGATTCGGGCAAGGATCAAGACGCCTACGCCCCAATAAGCAGCCAATGGCGTCGCCAGCACAAAAAGAGACAAAAACAGAATCCCGGCAGCCAACACAATCCGGCCACCACATCGCTCGGCCAGACGACCGCCAACGATCTGCAGCAGCATGTATCCGATAAAAAACGCAGAAAGGATTCTACCTTGCGTTTCATAATTCCAGTCAAATTCCGCCGCCATCGGAACAATGGCGACAGATATGCTTACGCGATCAAGGTAACAAATTACGACCGCGAGAAACGACATCAAAAGAATACGAATTGTGTGGCGGTTATCACAATTTACCATAAATATTGGCATATCACCTTACGGCCGCTTTGGGACGCGAAATAACTTTTCGGTAGCTCAGTTTATAGTGACGGCTTTTGCGCGCAGAGCGGGCCTAGTGTCATTTCTGCTTAATGCACCGAAGCAACTCCCCCGGCTCAACCTCAAGCGCGTCTGCG
>JBCBSY010000182.1:0-4899 GCA_039818925.1 Pseudomonadota bacterium
CGGCCGCCCCATTCGATCGATTTTTTAGTAGTGTTAAACATATTTTCTCTTCTCTTCTTACGTGTTGCGCCGTACGCGGATCGTAACGGCGCCGTTATATGAAACCGAAAACGCCGCCCGTTCGGGCGGCGCATGAGTTATCTCGGCTGCATTCTTATGGCTCCATCGAGCCGGATTGTTTCGCCATTCATGTAGCTGTTGCGGCAGATTTCCACCGCCATAGAAGCGTATTCTTCAGGGGTTCCCAGGCGCTTCGGAAACGGCACCATGGCGGCGAGCGCGTCCTGAACCTTTTGATCCATGCCCGCCATCATCGGCGTCCAGAAAATGCCCGGCGCAATCGTGTTGACGCGCACGCCAATGCTCATCAGATCGCGCGCAATCGGTAGCGTCATCCCAGCAACGCCGGCTTTTGACGCGGAATAGGCAGCCTGGCCGATTTGGCCGTCAAAAGCGGCGACAGACGCCGTGTTGACGATTGCGCCGCGCTCACCATCCGCTTGCGGATCATTCTTTTCCATTTCAGCGGAAACCAGCCGGATACAGTTAAATGTCCCGATAAGATTGACGTCGATGACTTTTTTGAAACTCTCCAGACGGTGCGGACCATTCTTGCCGGTTGTCTTTTCGCCAATGGCGATCCCGGCGCAATTGATCAGCATCCAGGGCGTGCCGTGGGCGGAAACGGATTTTTCCAGCGACGCGGCGACGCTTTGTTCCTCAGAGACGTTGGTCTTGCAGAAAACCCCGCCGAGCTCTTTGGCGAGCGCCTCGCCCTTGTCCTCGTTGAGATCCCACAGGGCGACTTTGACGCCTTCTTTCGCGAGGACTTGCGCTGTTGCAGCGCCAAGGCCGGATGCGCCGCCTGTGACGATGGCCGAGGTTCCCGAAAGCTTCATGTGTTATCTCCTGTTCGCCTGATCCCGCTGTGAAGTCCTGGCGCTTAAAGCCAGGCGCCAAGCGGCTGCGCCGTCGCCAAAAATGCGGCTGCTGCCGGTTAGCGGCGCAGACCCAGCTCTTCGATCAGATTTTTATAACGCGCTTCATCATTGCGCTTGACGTAGTCAAGCAGCCGGCGTCGCTGGGACACCATTTTCAAAAGCCCGCGGCGGGAATGGTTATCTTTTTTGTGGTCTTTGAAGTGCTCAGTCAGGTTCGAGATGCGCTCTGACAAGATCGCGACCTGAACCTCCGGCGAACCGGTGTCACCTGATTTCTGAGCAAATTTTTTGATAAGTTCAGCCTTACGGCCAGCCGTAATCGACATATCTTTCTCCGCGGCGTCCCCTGGAAATGGCGGCCCTGCCAGGACGCCGTCCAGCAAGGTCGCGTAGTTTGCGCGGCTTATGGGGGAAAAGCTCGTCGATAGCAAGGCCCTGCGATCGCGAAACAGGCCAGACCATGCCGTTCAGGCGTTAAATACCCGGCTTGGTTTCAATTTCAGCCCATCGAGTTCACAGATCGCGATCGCATCTTCATGAAGAACAGCGAGTACGCCCTCAACGACGCCAGCCTTTTCGCCGCGCACGCCTTTCGCGGTCGCCGGCGAGACCACCGCCGCTTGCCCCCGGCGCAGCTTGTCCGCTTGCGGGCCGTCAATCGCGGCTTGAGGCATTCCCGAAAGCGCATTCGCGATAGGCACCAACGCGCTGTCTCGTTGCTCTACTGTTTCCATCGCCTCTAAATCCGCCAGCGTTACGCCGTCTTCGGCGCGCAAGGGGCCGACCGCAAGGCGGCGCAGTTCATTAACATAACCTTCGGTCTCAAGCGCACGCGCCATATCACGCACCAAAGAACGAACATACGCGCCTTTCCCGGTCACAGCCTCGAACACGGCTTCATCCGCCGACGGCATGTCGATCAACCGCAACTCATGGATCATCACGCGACGCGCTTCGAGCGCAACCGTCTCACCGTCCCGGGCGATATCATAGGCGCGCTCACCGCCGATCTTGATGGCGGAAAACTGCGGCGGAACCTGGTCAATTTCACCGACAAACCGCTCAAGCACCGCCTCGATTTCATCACGCGCCGGGCGCTTGTCCGAAGTTGCGATGACCTCGCCCTCCGCATCGTCGGTGCTGCGCGCCTCGCCCCACCGGGCGGTGAAGCGATAGTGTTTTTGGGCATCCATGACGAACGCGGCGGTTTTCGTCGCCTCGCCCAACGCAATCGGAAGCACGCCCGTCGCCAACGGATCAAGCGTTCCCGCATGTCCGGCTTTTTGCGCCTGATAGAGCCACTTCACTTTCGACACAGCCTCTGTCGATCCGAAATCATAGGCTTTGTCGATTATCAACCACCCTGAAACCGGCCGGCCTTTTTTGCGCCGCTTCGCCATGAGCGCCATCCTTCTTTGTCTTTTTGACTCAATTGCCAGCCGCGGCCCGCCGGTTTGAACGGTTGGCGCGGCGACCGCGTTTCAATCAGCTCGCGGCGTCAGCGTCAACAGGCTGGTGAAGCGTTTCTGTCAAGAGGCGGCGAATATGGTCGGGGCCGAGATCACCGCGAATGATCGTGTAGTCATGCACGCCAATCGCATCCGAGAAAAATAAAAAGCTGTTCATCCACCAATCATCACTGACAAACTCAACAACCCGTTTCGGCTGCCAATAAACCATATTGTAGGCGGCGGAACCGTGATCAAAGAGCAGCGTTTCAACATCCGAGGCCGCTTTCAGATAGTCTTCCAGACTTGCCGTCCCCGTGCGCAGCACCTTGCCGCCGCGCTGACGCACCATCTCTTCAACCAGCAGGCATTCATGTGAGCGCACGGCGACCTCGGAAGGCTCGTCATGGCGAGACAAATATAAAAGTGAACCTTGCTCGGGGGATGGCGGCGAGACGTTCAGCATAGCGCGCAAAGCCCTGACATCTTCGGCTGTCCAGTACCGCACCGCCTTCGGCTGCCGCACAACGGACGCTTTTTCAATTAAAAGCGGCGCGTGGATCGGCTCAAAATCGATATCGAGACGCGCGGCGTCACGGCGGACATAAGGCTTTGCGGCAAAACGGGCCGGCAAATAAACCGGCGCATCGACAGCGCCGATGCGCGCCAACGGCGCCAAATATTCTGACATCCAATCTCCAAATGTGTCGATATGCTCGGACTGGATCACAAATCCTCTGGACACGGTCTTTACTGGCTTCCGATCACCAAGGAGCCGACGTAATCCAGGCTTGCCAGCGGAATATTTTTCAAAAAGAACGCCGTCTTTCCAGCCGGCGCCACCTGGCGTCACAACCAAGTTTTCAACCGTTTCGAAAGCGGGCCGGACCTTTTTGAAATGCAGTCTTCTTTGCTGATACGTGCCCCCCGCCTTAACCGGAATGTCACCGCGAAATGTAACGCAATCCCCCTGACCGCAGGCGGTTTCCGAAGGGGACAGAGGGCGATATCGACCAATGGCGCCGAACAAGCGGCGCCAGAACGAACCAATCCGGTTGCGCGCGACCGCCAGCGGCGCCCGAACCTTCGCGTGATTCAACAAATTGATATCTGAAGCCATATCTCGCTGCCCCCGCCTTTGATGTCCTCAAGGGCTTCCGGCCGTTTTACCCGCACATTTGGAAAAATCAGGTGAAGACAAGGATCGTCAATCCCGCCTCAGGTCGCGGGCCACGTCGGGGCGCGCCAACAATTCTTCGATTTTCTGCGCCTCCCCAAAGGTTTCATCGCGCATGAACAAGAGCGTCGGCGTGAATTTCATCTGGATTTTCTTGCCAAGAAGGCGTCTCAGATAGGGCCCAGTGCGATTGAGCGCCGCAATGACCTCCCCCTCATCGCCGCCCCCCAGCGGGGTTGCATAGACCCGGGCCTGCTTGAGGTCCGGCGAAACCCGCACCTCGCTTACCGTGATAGAAACGTCGACAAGCGCCGGCTCGCGCAGGGGTTCGCGCTGGAGAATTTCGACCAGGGCATGGCGGATCACCTCGCCAGCGCGAAGTTGACGCTGGCTTGGCCCCTTGTCGTTGGAGAAGCGTTTGCTCATGCAAAGGATGATAAGCGCGGGGACGGGTCAGCAAAAGCCCCGCAAAGCCAAAACCTCGATATTATTCACAACCGCGTGAAACCAAACTGATGACCGCTGCTGGCGCTCGGCCCGTCTCGCGCGCCATTGCGATGAATGTCGCGCATTTGCAGGGTGTGATCATCTTTGAAAGGAAATTTTAATGAGCTTTGTCGCACAGGTTCTGATCACCGCAACCGCCGCAATCGCAGCCCACATTGGCATTCTGTTTGTTTTGTCTGGCGGAGCGCCCTCGCTTTCATCCGCCTTCGTGCAGGAACTAATCATCCGCTGGACCATTGCTGCGCTCTTTGCCAACTCTATCACTTGGCCTATGCCGCAATTTTTCACAGCGTTGATTGTCGGCGGCCTTTCCGCAGTCAACATGGCCTTCATTGTACTGACGTTCCAAGGACAGCTTGCATTCTTTCAGCGCGCGCTTCTAACCAACGGAACAGGCGCTGTGGGGCTCGCCATTGGCGCGACGTTAGCGGCGATGCTCATCTCGAAACGAACGCACGCGTGAGAATCGCGGGGCGATGCCCTCAACCGCGCCAGGGCTTTGGGTCGCCATCGATCAAGCCCATCATGATCGAATCGCGCACCCCGAGATGGGTAACCCAGACGGCCCGCAGCCGACCCTCATGCTGAAAGCCCAGGCGCTCGAACAACTGGATCGAAGGCGTATTGTCGGGATCGATATCGGCAAAGACACGCCGCGCGCTGCGGCCATCAAAAATGTGGTCGAGAGCCTCAGCCATGGCGCCATAGGCGAGTCCACGTCCCTGCGCCGCCGGCGACAACGTGATCCCCGCCTCCCACACGCCCGATCCGCGCGGGATCAGCGTCACACGCCCCAACGCCGGGCCGTCATCGCTTTCGACAATCG
>JBCBSY010000183.1:0-4893 GCA_039818925.1 Pseudomonadota bacterium
GGCTTGGCCGCTCGGTGGCTTACCTCTATTGGTTCGGCATCATGCTGACGGCGTTTTTTGGCGCGGTAAAGCCGTTTTAAGCCGTTCTAGGATCTGATGCCGCACCAATAGAGGTAAGCCACCGAGCGGCCAAGCCGGATTGAGCTTTTCAGTTTTTGTTCAACAGCGGGGTTTTCGCCTTGCGCAAGGATCGGAAACATCTTGCGCCATTCATGCATGATCAGGCGCAGGATCACGCCGATGATCAGCATGGAGCCATAAGTCAGAACTTTGGCGGAGAACCATTTCTGCCCGACGCCAGCTTCAAAAGGCCCCCAACCAGCAAGCGAAGTTATCCCGGTAATGATCAGGGTCGGGATCAATAAATAGCGGGTCCAGTCTTCAATATCGGACAGAAGATTGCCCCGTGGGGTCCCGCGCCACGCAAAGGCGCCCCAGGTCAGCCCCATCCAGATTAGCCAAAGCCCCCACATCAGCACGAGCCAGCCGCCACCGAGCGGCTGCACGCCCCACAGATAGCCCATATGAAGACCAAGCGGCAGCAACGAAATGATCCCGGTGCGCGCCATGATGTCGATGCGATAAGCGGTATCCATATGCCGCTGGCGTTCTTCAAGCGAGAGCTTCGGATTGACGACTTTATAAGACGTTTGAAAAACGCCCCATTCGCCACCGAGCCAATAAACCATCGCAATGATATGCAGCCACCGCAGGATGGCGAGTTCGTTATTTGCGATAAATTCCATGGGTTGCCCTCCGTCGCATCGCCGTCACGGATCTCACTCCGCCAAGTTGGTATATCATTATATCATAGTCTACTAGGTCTGGCGGCGTCGGAAAATGAGCCAATTCGTCACGACCCTTAAAACGCCCGGCGGATGTGAAGCGACTTATCCTCAATATTGTGGCGGCGACCTCGGGGTCCCAAGGAGAAATGCGGCCAAGTCCTCAGGCGCAACGAGCCGACAGGACATAGATTCTTCACCCGCGGCAATGTGCGCAACCGCTTCACGCCGCCTGCCTGGCGGACAACCAACGATCAAGGTCCACGCGCCGTCCACTCATCGCGGCTCAGAAAGCTATACGCCGCATCTGGCGCGAGTTGCCCGGCCCGGTCCGGCGCCAGGGCAGAAGCTGCCCGGAATAAACTCAACATGCGGACGATCGAGCATGGCTACGCACTACTCGTCCCGGCGCGGGTCCCGGATCAATTGATTAAGCTCTACCGTGTGCCCATCTGGATCAACGAGCATTGAAACCATGACTTCAATGTCGCCGGCTGGCGACGGATATTTGCGCAGTCGCGGTTCGCCGACAACCGTGACATTCTCAATGGCGGCGGCTCTGGGAAACACCTCGTCAAGATTGGCGGCGTTGAACAGGAGAACGATCTCGCCGGGTGTGAAGTCCGCCGCGTCGGGGTCAGCGCGATCATGATCTGTCTGGTCGAGAAACTGCCACAACCCCAACATGCCGATGTAATCATTGTTGGCCTTCAGGAGCACCAGGCGCGAGCGATTAACGCCGTCGGTGTCCGCCCGCATGGACAGCCCCGGCGATGTCAATTCCTGATCATATTCAACGCTCATGCCCAGTGCGTCGCGGTAAAACGCAAGTGAGTTTTCGATATCGCGAACGACCAGCGTGGTGCGCCGAAGGTCAAGCGGATTGGCGGGCGCCGCCTCGGCCGTTTCCTCAACCACCGATGTTTCCGCCTGAGGGGCGCCGCATCCCGCTATTGCGAAACCGAACACCGCCGTAATGGCAATTAAGACTTTTCTAGTCGTCATGGGTATCGTCCTTCCGCTTGAAGATGTATCCGCCCGTCGCCGGCCCCCAGACATGCTCGCCTTCTGCGGTAAACCCGCGGTCCCAATTCGCGTAGCCTTCACTGGTGGTGATGCCGAGGCTGAGCGCATAGGCCGCGCCCCTATGAGCGTTCGGACACTTCTCGGACTCGGAACGCCAGTAGTTTTCTGCAATGCGCATCACCATAATCGAGCATTCGCTTTCTTCCAGATCGTCAGGGCTAAGTCCGGAAAGCGGCGTTTCCTTTTTCCAGCCGCCTGCGGCGGCGACGGGGTCTTTTAGCTTGTGAACGGATCGGCGAACGACGCCCGGCTCTACTTCAACGCTGTGCGTAACGCGCGCAAAATAAGGCCGGTCTTTCATTGCCAAGTCTACATCATCAGGGGAGTCGCCCATAAAGGCCTGTTCCTGATAGAGCCAGACGCCATCCTCATTGTCCGGCCAGATACGCACGATTTCCGCTTCTGCAACACCATAACGCCCGTCCCGCGCTGATTGTTCGGCAGTTGTAAAACTACCAAGCGATAACGCCGTCAATTCATCATGGTACATTGCAGATTGTGCATACGCAGCCATACCGGCGCCGACTTGAGTGAACAAAAAAACAATGCCAGCGGTCATTACGGTTCTGACTTGGAGCCAAGGAGCCTGTATTTCAATTTGCATGATTTTCATCCGGATTTAGATTAAAGAAAGGCGCTCCAAAGCCTCAGCGGGTGTGGGCTCCAGAGCGGTTTGCAGTGTCGAATTCCAGCGATTGAGAAAGCCAAACATTGCGATCACAGCGACGATCTCGACGATCGCATCATCATCAAAATACTTTCGCAGTGCTTCGAAATCCGCATCTTCGACAGCATTTGGCGTGACGCTTGCCCTCATCGCCACACGAATAGCCGCCTTTTCAGCATCCGAGAAAAGGTTGCTCTCCTCAAAATTCCAGACCGCAGTGATGCGTTCCGCGTCAACGCCGGCATTGTGGGCGCCCGCAGCGGCGTGTGCTGAGCAGTAAAAGCATCCAGCGGCCCTGGACGCCGCCTCACCGATCAGGCGTTTAAGCCCCGGGTGGACTTTGCCCGGACCATAAACCGCACTCACCAGCGTGCTGATCGCCGAAAGAAGCGCTGGATGGCGCGCCATCACCAGCGCATCATTGGGTTCAAACCCCATCAGACTTTCAGCAAAAGCAATTTGCGCAAGCGCCTGCGCGTCGAGTGCGGACCTATCAAGGGGCGCAACACGCATTACGGCGAATCCGGCGGCGCAAATGCATCCGCAAATGCGCGGGCAATGTCTTCACGCGTCGCAATCCAGACATCTTTATGTTTTGCAACATGGTCAAAAAAGCCCTTAAGGGCGCCAATGCGGCCCGGCCGGCCAATGATCCGCAAATGAAGCCCAAGCGACATAAATTGCGCACTTTCTTCATTCGCTTCGTGATAAAGACAGTCAAACGTATCGGTGGCGTATTGCAGCCAGTCTCGGGCGGTCAATGATGGCGCGAGCCAGAATTTCATATCATTGGAATCGAGCGCATAAGGCATGATGACCATCGGCTGGCGAACGCCGTCCGCAGTTTTGACAACATCCCAAAACGGAAAATCATCCGAGTAGTCATCCATGTGATAGAAAAAGCCCTCCTCAGCGAGGAGGCGCCGGGTTTCTTCGGTATGCAAATAGCGCGACAGCCACCCGGCAGGACGACGACCGCAAGTCTTTTCGATGGACTGCCAGCCCTTGCGGATAAAATCGCGTTCCTTTTCTTCATCCATCCAGAACTGATGCGCCCAGCGATAGCCATGACAGCACGGCTCATCTCCGCGGGCCTTGATCGCATCGGCGATTTGCGGCGCCCGCTCCAAGGCCAGCGACGCTGCGGTCCAGGTTGCGCGAATATTGTATTCGTTCAACAGTTTAAGAACACGCGGAAAACCAGCCTTGACGCCGTACTGATAATTCGACTCGTTGCCATGCATGCGCATGGGCCGTTTCGGCACAGCGGATAGTTCATCAACCGGTTCCGGCCCCTTGTCGCCGTCGCGGATGTTCTGCTCCGCGCCTTCCTCCACATTGACGACAACGGAAAGCGCGAATTTGGCGCCGTTCGGCCAGGTGAATTCCTCGCGGTCCACTAATGCGGCTCCTCTCCGCCGGAGACATTCATGCTCTCGCCGGTAATGTACTGCGCGTCGTCAGAACATAAAAACGCAACAGCAGACGCCGTATCTTCCGGCAAGCCAGGCCGGCGCATCGGGATGCGGTTTTTCATCGCTTCCATATACTCTTCAACGGATGCAGCGCCGACCACTTTCGCGAAATACTCGTTCTGCCAGGCGCCAAGCCCGGTAGTGACATGGTTCGGGCAGACATTATTGACCCGAATCCCATGCGGGCCCAGTTCAATGGAGGCGGAACGAACAAGGCCAACGAGGCCATGCTTGGAAGATGTGTAGGCTTGCGCGTGCGGAAAGCCGGATTTCGCCGCCTGGCTTGCGACATTGATGATCTGACCGCCCTTGCCCGCATCGATCATGCGTTTCGCGGCTGCCTTCAGCCCCAAAAAGGCGCCGGTGAGATTGACATCAATGACGGCGCGCCAGTCGTCGGCGCTGACTTCAAGCAAGGGCTTCATAATGTACCCGATGCCGGCATTGTTGACCCAGATATCGAGCGAGCCATGTTCCTCAACGGCATGGTCTGCAAGCGCTTGCATTTCATCATGGCTACGCACGTCTGCAACAAATGTCGACGCCTGCCCGCCGCCGCTGCGCAACGCTTCAGCAATCGCCTCCATTTCATCACTCGCGCCGATATGTTCTGCACCCGTTGCATCATCACGAGGCGCGCCTATGTCGGAAATAACAACGGCCGCGCCTTCTGCTGAAAGCCGCCTGGCAATTGCCTCGCCCAGTCCTTTTTTCCGGCCCGACCCCGTGATAACCGCCGTTTTGCCTTTGAACCGCATGGCCTAGCCCAGCTTTTCGGTCAGGATGAAGGAGAGGTCCGTGACCATTTCCTGAAACTCACCGGCGACTTTTTGCATCGCCTCGGTCGCGACATCCTGACCGAACTTCTCCATGTCGCTCA
>JBCBSY010000184.1:0-4888 GCA_039818925.1 Pseudomonadota bacterium
TGCGCCGAAGCGCCCGCAAGGTTGTTGCGTTTTTTGATGGCTCAAGGGTCATGACCAACAGCGCCTATACGCCAAACAGTACGTCATGCATGATGCGGCCAGGCATAAACGAAAACGCGCCGGCGACGATAATCCCGCCGAAAAAGATCCCGATAAATGGTCCCTTGTGCTTTTTCAAAGATGGGCCGCCCTTTACCAAGATTATGATGCCGCCAATCAATCCGTAGGCGGTGATAATTGTGAAAACGTGAATCCAGCCAAACCACTGGCTGATGGGCAGGCCCGTAGTCTGGGATGGTCGGATAAAAATGCTGCTGATCGTCACCGCAGCCATCAACACTACCCAGACGAAACCAAGCGAGCGATGCGGCAGCGTGCCTTTGGGCGCAGCCAGTTGCACCAGCCCAAGAACGAACGCTGCAAAAGCGGCAAACGCATGGAGCTGGATGACCCAGGACGCTTCCAACAAGGGCTGCAAAGACACGGACGCTCCCTCTCCCGCGCGCCTTGTTGGCGACGTTACCGGGCTATCATCACGGTTTCAAGATTCACTTTGTTTTTTAAAGTTAAACTAGTGTCTGCGCTTTTGCAAGGAAAATGCGATCCAGACGCCGATGAGCGTCGCTGCAAGCCCAAACCAGGTCAACGCATATTCTAGATGACGGTTGTTAAACTGCAGCCTGGTCGTGCCGCCCATTGGCCACTGGCGACCCGCAACCGCAAGCTCGTCGATGTAGTAAGGCGGCGTTTCAACGCCTGCAAGCTCTGCAAAATGCTGCGGGTCCCGGATATACCAAAATCCGTCTACGGATCGCCCCGTTGGTTTGAGCCAGGATGCAGGCGGTGACGGTTCCTCGGCATAACGGAAAAGTCCGACGACGGACCGTTCATCCATCTCGCCTGTAGCATCAAAGCCAGGTCCTTTCAGGATCGTTTGTGGAACAAATCCCTGATTGACGTAAACGGTCGCCATATTGGTTTGGAACCCGGAAAAGACGTACGCGCCCGGAGCACCGTCATAGGTTCCGAAAACCAAAGCCTCGTTTCCGGGTATGATCTTCCCTGAAACGCTGACGGGCGCATATTCCATGCTTTCGCCTGAACGCGCCCGCGCAACTGCTTCTAGAAACGGAATGGGGGCCATGTTCACGCGCGCTTCAACATTGGCGATGAGCGCCTGCTTCCATGCGAGGCGCTGCATTTGCCAATTGCCAAGCGACAGCAAGATCGCAAGCGCGATCAAGACCGCGACGCTCAACACCGGGCGAAAGTGAAACCGGTAGCGGGAAAACATCACCCTTCCAATTGGCCTTCGGCGGCCTTGTGCGCATATTGAAGGGCGACAAGCGTCGCCTTAAGCGGCCGCAAAAGCCCAAGCGTCGATACAATCGTAAAGCCGACGCTGATCAGCAGCGCAACGCCCATCGGCGCGTGCCAGATAAAGCGCGCGACAAAGGCAAGCGCCACGGCGATGAAACCGACAATGAAAATGACGAACACCGCCGGCCCGTCGCCCGAGTCTGCTTTGGCGTAATCAAGACCGCAAGTTTCGCAGGATGGTCGAATTTTCAGGAACCCGTCAAAAAGGGCCCCTTGCCCGCAGCGCGGACATTTGCCGCCCAAACCGGCGGCATAAGGAGATACGGGCGGATAATAACTCATGATGCTGGACTCAATTCGCGGGCGGGATCGCGCCGTCTTCCGGCGCCTTGATGATTACAAAACGAACGGTGTCGCCAGCCACCGCATCGCCGCGATGATAGGCTTTCGCCGCGGCCGTCAGTCCGGCAAGCGTCTTGACGGTGCAGACGGTGAAGTCTTCCTCCTCGACTTCGAGATGGTCTCGATCAATCAGCCGATCCCGCAATTTGGCCGGCAGGTCCGGGCAATTCATCATGGTCAGCGCAAGTCGCTCGCCATCACCGGATGCGAAATAATAGAGATAGGCGTCATCTTCAGCGGACTGCGCCGCATAGGCTTTTCGCCCGATACGGCGAAACCGCATTCGCACCGGGTCTTCGTCTTCCTTGACGAAAACATAAGCGCCATTCTCTTCGCGAATCAGCACGAACGGCTCGCATTCGTCCAGCGCCCCGTCATCGGTAAGCCCGCAAACAAGATGAGCCCCTGACTGCAAGGGACGCGCTTTCCCGTTTTTGGAATCGAGGACCGGCGCTTCAGAAACAAGGCACCCGGCAAGCGCCAGCGAAACAAAGCCTGCGCCGAGAAACTTGAGAGCGTGCATCGCCGCCCTCCTTCGGTGACTGCACGGATCAGTCTAGGACAAAAGCCCCTGATTGCCGAGCACATAGATAAAGGCGAAGAGGAACAACCAGACAACGTCCACAAAGTGCCAGTACCAGGCGGCGCATTCAAAGCCGAAATGACGTTCCGCCGTGAAATGGCCGGCCATCGCCCGGAACAAGCAAACAATCAGGAAAATGGTGCCGATGATCACGTGCAAGCCGTGGAACCCGGTCGCCATGAAAAATGACGCGCCATAGATGCCGCCGCCGGAGAATTGGAACATGTCATAGGCGTAGGCTTCGTAATATTCCACGGCCTGAAGGAAGCTGAAGAACAGGCCAAGGATGATCGTCAGAATCAGACCCTGAATCAGCCCTTTTTGATCATTATGCTGAACAGCATGGTGCGCCCAGGTGACAGTCGTGCCGGAAAGCAACAGGACGAGCGTGTTGATTAAAGGCAGGCCCCATGGGTCAAACGGCTGAACGCCCACGGGCGGCCAGACGCCGCCGGTTGCATGAACGCGTCCGTCATTGCCGATGAACGCCGGATCGCCGTTCGGGTTCAACATCTGCGTGCCGTCGGCGAGGATCACCGGCTCCATGGCGCCAGGAAACAGCGCGGCGCCGAAAAACGCCCAGAACCAGGCGGCGAAAAACATGACTTCCGAGGCAATGAACAAAAGCATGCCGTAGCGCAGCCCGAGACGCACAACCAGTTTGGTGTTTTCACCGGTCAGGCTTTCCTTGATGACGTCACGCCACCAACCCGCCATGGTGATGATGACGCCCAGGAAACCAAGCATAAACAGCCAGCTGCCCTGAAGCGTAAACCAGTTTGCGCCGCCGTCTTCGTTGACGCCGCCCAGCATCAGGCCCGCTTCGTTGGCGCCGGATTTCATCCACACAACCGCGCCGATCATCATGATCGCGGCCGAGACGGATCCCACCAGCGGCCAGGGCGAAGGATTGACGAGATGATAATCGTGTTTGACTTCCGCGCCGGCCATGGCTCATTCCCTCATCAAGTTCGGACGGATATCCGCCAACTCTTAAACGGGGTTTCTATACTGGGGCGGGCTGAAATTCCAAGCGCAAGGGGCTTTTGAGGCCGCGCTATTCAGCCGCACTATCGGCCGCGGACGCCACGTTAATAGGGCCGTTATCCCAGGGGAAAAAGGTGTAAGACAGGATAATCGTCTGGACATCATCCAGATTTTTATCCTCGGCGATCGCCGGATCAACGAAATACGTCACCGGCATGGAGACTTTTTCCCCGGGCTGCAGGGTCTGCTGGGTAAAGCAGAAACAAGCTATCTTGCGGAAATAGATGCCGGCTTTGGCGGGGGTCACGTTAAACGTCGCCGTGCCGCTGACCGGGGTCGATGCGAGATTTTCGGCCTCGTAAAAGGCCAGCCCGGTTTCGCCGATATTGAGCGTTTGCGACATTTGCTCCGGTTTGAACCGCCAGGAAATGCCGTCGCTGACCGTCGCGTCAAATCGCACCGTCATCTGACGGGCGAGCGTCCGGTCGGCGCCCGTATCGGCGCGCTGCGTCGTCCCGCCCCAGCCGGTAACCCGGCAAAAGGCGTCATAGAGCGGGACTGCCGCAAAGGAGAGACCGACCATGCCGGCGGCGACGCCGGCGACAATGGTCGCGGTCTTTCGGTTTTTGGCGAGCTTGTCGGCAGAAGCTTTGGTCATGATCCGAGTACCCTAAAACGGCCGCTCCGCGACGGAGCCGCCAAGACGCAACAGCGTCACCAGAAACACCAGCGCTATGAACACCGAGAGCGCTAAAGCAATGGCCTGGTTTCGGCGCTTTTTTTGTTTTTGCTCGTCAGGGGTCAGCGACGTGGCGTCCACAGGTTGCTCCTTTGTATCAGACATAAAGACCGACCAGCGCCTCAACAAGCAGTGCGGCAAAAAGCACAAACAGATAAAGGATCGAAAATCGGAAAAGTTTGACCGCTGAAGCGTAGTCGCCCTTCGCCGCTGTCACGACCAGCCACGAATACCAGACGAAGCCTGCTCCCAGTGCGGCGCTGACAGCAAGGTAGAGGTACCCCGCCATGCCGATGAAAAACGGCGCAACGCCGGCAACCGCAAGAACGACCCCATAAGCAAAGATCTGTCTTCGCGTTGACGCCTCACCCTTGACTACCGGCATCATCGGTACGCCCGCAGTTTCATAGTCGCCGCGCTTGAACAGTGCGAGCGCCCAGAAATGCGGCGGCGTCCACAAAAAAATGATGGCGAACAGCACCCACGCTTCAAGCGGGGCGGTTCCGGAAACAGCCGCCCAGCCGACGACCGGCGGCAGGGCGCCCGCGGCGCCGCCAATTACGATGTTTTGCGGCGTCAACCGTTTCAGCCACATGGAATAAATCACCGCATAGAAAAAGATGGTGAAGGCCAAAAAGCCGGCGGCGACATAATTTGACGACAACGCGAGCAGCGCGACAGAAAGTGTGGAGAGAAAGCCGCCAAAGGCTGCGGCTTCCGCGCGCGGCACCCGGCCCGCCGGGATTGGACGCGCCCGCGTGCGCGACATCACCGCATCAATATCGGCGTCCCACCACATGTTCAGCGCGCCCGATGCACCGCCACCAATGGCGATGCAGAGGATCGAAACAGCCCCC
>JBCBSY010000185.1:0-4888 GCA_039818925.1 Pseudomonadota bacterium
GCCCGCGCTGACTGCACTTGCCCGTCTATTGATCGAAAGCCTGCGCGACCTCGCGCCGATTATTCTGGTTGTCGGCTTTTTTCAGATTATCGTATTGCGCCAGCCTTTTCCCGACCTTGCCGGGATCATTGCGGGCTTGGCCGCGGTGTTGATTGGGCTGACGCTGTTCGTTCGCGGCCTGGAGATCGGCCTGTTTCCGATCGGCGAGTCCATGGCCGGCGCCTTCGCCTCCAAGGGCAGCCTGCTATGGCTGCTGGCGTTTGCGTTCGCGCTTGGCTTCGGCACGACCGTGGCCGAACCGGCGCTGATCGCCGTCGCCGGCGAGGCTGCGCTGGTGAAAGCGGCCGAGGGCGCGCTGCCGGCAGATGAAGCCGCGCAAAACGCTTACGCCCTTGGGCTTCGATACACGGTGGCGGTCTCTGTCGGGTGCGCCCTGGTGATCGGCGTTTTCCGGATCCTCAAAGGCTGGCCGATCCAGTATTTGATCATTGGCGGCTATTTTCTGATCGTTATTCTCACGCAATTCGCACCGCGGGAGATTATTGGCATCGCCTATGACTCCGGCGGGGTCACCACTTCAACAATCACCGTGCCGCTGGTGACGGCGCTGGGCATTGGTCTTTCCACCGTCATCAAGGGGCGCAATCCGCTGATTGACGGTTTCGGTCTGATCGCTTTCGCCAGCCTGACCCCGATCCTGTTCGTTATGCTTTACGGCATGGTGTTTTAGCGATGGACAGCGTTTTCGGGGATATTGTCAGCGTATTTGTCGGCACTATTCGCGACGTTGCGCCGATAGCGCTGATCCTCGCTTTTTTTCAGATCGCTGTGTTGCGCAAACGCATTCCACATCTGAAACGCGTATTGACGGGTTTTGTCTATGTGCTGATCGGTCTCGCTTTATTTCTGGTGGGGCTGCAGGAAGCGCTGTTCCCGCTGGGGGAGACCATGGCGCGTCAACTCACCGACCCGTCATTTGTTTATAGCGATGCAGGCGCTGCAGCGTCGGAAGAAATCGACTGGCGGCGCTACTACTGGGTTTATCTGTTTGCAGCGGCGATCGGGTTTTCAACAACCATCGCAGAGCCGTCTCTCATCGCCGTCTCGCTGAAAGCGGATGAAGCGTCCGGCGGGGCTGTCAAACCCTGGGCGTTGCGGATTGCCGTCGCTGTCGGCGTCGCCGCCAGCATTGCGCTGGGCGCCTTCCGGATTGTCACCGGCACGCCGCTGCACATCTACATGATGATCGGATATCTGGTTGTCATTATACAAACTTTCTTTGCACCAAAAGAGATTATTCCGCTGGCCTATGATTCTGGCGGCGTCACCACGTCGACCGTCACTGTGCCGCTGGTGACGGCGCTCGGTCTTGGTCTCGCAACGACAGTGCCCGGTCGCAGCGCGCTGCTTGACGGGTTTGGCCTGATCGCCCTTGCAAGTCTTTTTCCCATGATCAGCGTGATGGGCTATGCACAAGGCTCAGCCTATCTCGCCCGGCGCAGCGCCATGCGAGCGAAAGCGCATTCTGCAGAAACGCAAGACGCGCCGTCAAAAAAGCCGGAGCAAAAGAACACCTCCGATCAAACCACCCGAGAGTAAGGAGCACGCCATGAAGTTCAAACTAATCATCGCGCTGGTGACGGACGAGAAAACAGAAATCGTTCTCGACGCCGGCCGCAAGGGCGGGGCGACGGGCTGCACGATCATCACCTCTGCGCGCGGCGAAGGCCTGAACCCGCCGAAGACGTTTCTGGGGCTGACGCTTGAAGGGCAACGCGACGTGCTCTTGTTTCTTGTGGAACAGCATTTGAGCCGGCGCATCCTTGAAGCCATCCACAGGGCGGGAAATTTTGACGAGGAAGCCGGCGCCGGCGTCGCCTTCCAGATCGACATCGAGGACGCTGTCGGCCTCTCCAAACAGATCGAAAACATCCAGCATGAAATTAAAGGTGAGATATGACGGAAACAAGCTATACGCCCGTGCGCGATGTCATGACGCCGTCACCGGTCGTGATCGACGGCCTGGCGACCGTCAGCCAGGCTGTGGATCTGATGCGCGAACACCGCGTCAGTTCCATCGTGATCAACAAACGCGACGACAGCGATGAGTATGGCATCATTGCTGTTCATGATATTGCAGAACAGATCGTCAGTCAGAACCGCGCGCCCGATCGCGTGAATGTTTACGAGATCATGTCAAAGCCGGTCTTAAGCGTTGATGCGGAAATGAACATCAAATACGCGGTGCGCCTGCTTTTCCGGTTTAAGCTGACGCGCGCGCTTGTCCTCGACAAGGGGTCGATCGCCGGCATCGTGACCTTGCGCGATCTGGTCTTCCGCTCGATCCCGGCGGCCGGGAGCTCGCGTTAACCGGGCGTTTTGATCGTAATGATTTGAACGGCGTGCGTCTCGCCATTTTCCGTGACAATGACATTCGTCATGCGGTCGTCTTTGTTAAACCCGATCCGGCGCATTTGCGGGGTGGGCGTGTCAGCCGACGTTTCGGCCCACCCATTGGCTGACAAGGATGCGCGCATCACATCAACTATGCTTTGCGCGTCATCGCCAGAGAGCGCCTGCACCATATAGCCGCCCGGCGCGGGCGTCGTCGCCATAATGGACCAGTCGGCAGGCACCGGCACATCCGCCGGAAAGTCAGCCGGCAGATCAAGGTTTGACCCGACTGACGTCCCGCCAAGCCCCTTGATTTCGACCGTTTCAACTTCACCGCGTTCATTCAGCTCGACATCCGCATCCACGCCATGTCTGGCGGCTTCGCGTTCGATCTCCTGCTCGCGAGCCTCATTGCCGCCGCCGCAAGCGCCCAGCGCAAAAACCGCTGCAACAATCAGATAACGCCAGTCCATAAGTCTCCCCCCGTTGTCCTTTATTCCGCCGCGGCGAGCTGCTCGGCTTTGGAAAGGTCCACCGAGACAAGCTGCGATACGCCGCGTTCGATCATCGTCACGCCGAACAAGCGGCTCATGCGCGACATGGTCAGCGCATGGTGCGTGATGATGATGAAACGGGTGTCGGTTTCCGCCGCCATTTCATGCAGCAACCGGCAGAAACGCTCAACGTTGGCGTCATCGAGCGGCGCATCGACCTCGTCCAGCACGCAGACCGGCGCCGGGTTGGCCATAAACACCGCAAAGATCAACGCCGTCGCCGTCAGCGCCTGTTCGCCGCCGGACATCAGCGACATGGAGGCGAGTTTCTTACCCGGCGGCGACGCGAAGATTTCAAGCCCGGCTTCCAGCGGATCTTCTGAATCGATCAGCCGCAACTCCGCCTGACCGCCATTAAACAAGCGCTTGAAGAGGTCGCCAAAGTTCGTGTTCACCGTTTCAAACGCATCGAGCAAGCGTTGGCGCGCCTCACGGTTCAAATTGCCGATCGCATTGCGCAGCTTGCGGATGGCGCTGTCGCAGTCCTCGCGCTCAACGCCCAAATCTTCAAGCCGCGCCGCGACTTCCTTCATCTCTTCGTCCGCACGCAGATTAACGCCGCCCAGATTTTCACGCTCGCGCTTATAGCGTTCCAGCTTTCGCTCGACCCCCTCGCGCTCGGGGAGGTCAGCGCCTTCTTTGTACTCAGCGATGGCGAGCAATTCTTCCGGCGCGGCCTCGCATGTTTCATGAGCGAGACGTGTCGCCTCTTCAACGCGCTCGGCGGCGGCCTCGGCTTGCGCTTCCAGCCGGGCGCGCGCTTCGCGCGCTTCGCTGGCCTCCGCGTCGGCGGCCTTCGCCGCACGGTCCGCTTCCTGCGCCAGCGTCTGCCCCTTGGCCAGCGCATCCGCCGCTTCGTTGCGGCGGGTTTCCGCCAGCGCCAGCTGATCGAGCAATGATTTGCGTTTTTCTTCGATGACGGTTGGCGCGCCTTGCGCTTCCTTCTCGGCGGCCATGGTTTGCACAAGGCGGCTTTCAATGTCGCCGACACGGACGCGGGCCGCGTCGCCGCGCTGGCTCCAGGACGCCTTGTCGCGGGCTATTTCTTCAAGCCGCGCGACACGCCGGCGCGCCTCATTCACGAGATCGCTATGCGCGTTGCGGCTTTCCCCCGCGCGCGAACGCGCCGCCGCGACGTCGTCGCGCGCTGTCGTGACCTTTGCGTCGATAAGCGCGCCGTCGGGCAACGCGGCCTGTTCCGCCAGAAGTGTTTCGTGCAGGCGTTTTGTCTCGACTTCCTCGTCCGCCAGACGGGTGAGATTTTCATCGATGGAGGCGAGCCGCGCGAGCGCGCGTTCATGGGCGCGCTCCAGTTCGGTCAGTCCGGTGCGCGCACTATCGAGCGCCCGGCGCGCCTCAATAAACAGCGCCCGCGCTTCGCGCTCATTCGCCTGTTTGGATTTCAGGGTTTCGCTGGCCTGATCATGACTTCGCCGCGCAACGGCGGCGGTTTCTTCCGCCGCTTCAAAATTCCGGTCCAGCACTTGCAGCCGGTTGCGCTGTTCCAGCCGGATCGCCGCCGCTGTTTTCGCATCCGCATGGGTGGTGAAACCGTCCCAGCGCCAGAGATCGCCCTGGCGCGAAACGAGACGCTGGCCCGGCTTCAAAGCGTCATGCAATGCAGAACCCGCGCTCGCATCATCAACAACGCCGATCGCGGCCAGACGGCGGTTCAGCGCCGACGGCGCGCGGGCGAAACGCGATAAGGGCTGCGCCCCATCCGGCAAAGCCATATCCGCCGCTGCGTCGCCAAGCCGCGACCAGTGCGCGGGCGCGGCCTCATCGACCGCGGCGCCGAGATCATCTCCCAGCGCTGCGCACAACCGTTCAGGTCGTTGGTTTTTTAGATGGCTACATTGTCGAGAAGACGGGTCTTTCCAAGCGTCGCCGCGACCAGCAGCCGTCCAGGTTTTCCCGGCGCGAATTCAGCAAGCGTGGCT
>JBCBSY010000186.1:0-4867 GCA_039818925.1 Pseudomonadota bacterium
CGCATCAGAGGGGCAATTCATCGGGCCGGCGTTGAAAGGTAACGGGCCGATGACATGCGGGGGCGCTCCGCAGACAAGATCCCGGACGCGAGATACGCGTTTGAACCATCAGAATAGAACTGTTTTCGCGGTTTCATATTCGCCAAAAGCCCCGGCGCCTACATCGCCGGGGCTTTATTTTTGCAGCCTTGTTTTGGAGGCGAACCTTTTCCCCAGCTGCTGCACGCAATTTCTGGATTAGTTATTGCGATTTCAGTGTAGCGAATGGCGCCGAAAAGAAGCGCGCCGTTTTTTCGGCGCCTTTTGGATGTTTAGTGACCATTGGGGAGAATTGTCATGCGACATTCAACAACCGTTACGCAGACAGCGCGGCGCGAACAGAAATCTTGCGTTGCAACATTATTGTTCGCGAGTTTTATGTTCGGATGCGTTAGCAGTGGCGATCACTACGAAGAATGGACAGCGCAAGGGTATTTAACGCCAGGTCCAACCGGACAACCGGAAATCATCGGTATTTTTGAAACGGAGGCGGAATGCGTAGCCGCAGGGCAAGCATGGATGAGCCGTCAGGTTGTCGGCAACCCTGTTTATGCGGATTGCCTGCCGGTGGATCGGCATTAACTGACTTTCTTAAACAGGCTTGATCCCCGTCAAGGCGAGTACTTTATCAATTGTTCAAAGATGGTCCTGACGGCGCCTAATTGCGCATCATTTTCTGCTATTGCATTTTCAGGAGAGATCGATGGCGATTTTAAAATGGCTTGGCGGAATTCTGGTAATCCTGTTGTTCTTGGCGCTCGCGCTTTACGCCTATCTTGGCGGTTTTCGCACCATTCAGATTGAAAAAGACGCGTTCGGGCCGGCGGAAATCATCTTTTCAACCCATGTCGGGCCGTATCCGGAGATGGGCGAAAGCTGGAGGCGGTTTCAAGCTGAATGGGAAGATGCGGGGCTCGACGCCTGCAACAGTCTGGCGGTTTACATCGATCCACCGGGAACGCCCCCGGAAGAATTGCGATCAATTCTCGGATGCCGGATCGATGCTCTGCCTGAGACCGAAAAGGCTGAATTGCGCGAACAATTCCCGACTTTCACGCTGCCGCGCACGCAAGCTTATGTTGCGGTGTTTCCCTATAAAAATTTTCTATCCTTTATGTTCGGACCCATGAAGGTCTATCCTGCGCTGCAAAAACGCCTCGAAGAGGAGAATGTGACGCCGCCGGTCGGTATCGAGACATATGGCGTTGAAGGCGAGATCGACGAAATAGGCTTCATTATTCCCTATGGCGTCGGCGCAGATGTCTATCAGCCGCTTTTCGAAGCGTTTTAGCCGGCAGGCGCCGACCTCTCTTCTGACCGCATATATAAAATGAGCTGATCTTTAGCGGTCATCGACAGGGAAAGGGCCGTCTTCGAAGGTTTCATCATGATATCCCTTCTCGCCGATGATTTCCTTTAGCGGGCTGAAAGGGTTTTCATCTTCGCGCAGGCGGGCAAGCGCACTGAAAAAGTCGATTTGCGGACGCCAGCCTAACTCACGTCGGGCCAGGTCGTTTACGTACACCCGGTCAAGTGTTTCAAACATGCGCCAGCGCCGGCGGACATATTCGTGTTCAAAATCAACGCGACGCTTCAGGACGGATGGCGCATCCCGCCCGAGTTTCGTCAAGTCGTTTTCGGTAAAGGGGGTTGTCGCGCTGATGATGTATCGGCCAAACCCAATATCTTGTGCGCGTTCAAGTGCAATTGTGTGCGCCGATACAATATCGGCGATATCGGCGCGGCGATAAAGAAGCTCGTTCACTTTGGCGTTTAGATCATCAAATCCATTGCGGATTGCGGCATTGTCGTCCTCTTCTGGAAAAAAGCGCGATGTGCGCAGGATCAGGCAAGGCAGCTTGTAATCCTGGTGAAACAACGCGCAGAGATTTTCCGCCGTGAGTTTCGTCACGCCATAGATGTTTTTTGGGATTGGCGTCAGCGCTTCTGTAACGCGCACTGCCGGCGCGCCGGGTGCGGGGCGCATCGCATTGCCGAAAACGCTGGTCGTGCTGGTAAAGACAAATGCGCTAACGCTTTCTCGCACCGCCGCCTCAAGCAGGTTCAATGTGCCAGTAACATTCACATCGACAAATTGCTGCTTCGAATGGGTGACAACATGCGGTTTGTGAAGTGTGGCGGTGTGAATGACGCTCGTTGCGCCCTTCATGACGTCGGAGATGAAGCCGGCGTCCGCGATGTCGCCGGTTCTTGAGGTATAAGCCCCGTCTTTGACGTCAATGCCGAAATAAGCGCGCCCGTCCGCTTCGAAAGTTCGGCAGAGCGCTTCGCCAAGATGTCCCGAAGAGCCGGTAATGAGCGTGGTCATGATGGGTACATAGAGCATCAAAATTCAAAAAACAGCATCTAGATAGATAGAAGGCTTTAGCGTCCTTGAGACGTGCGCGACTGAGGCGAATGCGATATGTTCATTGATCGACTGCCAAATGGAGGGGCTATTTGCTGAGGATATTTCTATTCGGTTGTCTGCTAATCTTGATGCTGGCGGTAATGACGGTTGGCGTCTTTGGCCGGCTCATGATTGTTCAAATCGAAGCAGCGGAAGAAGGTTTCGTCCTGCGCGGTGACGGTATTGTCAGGCGGCATGGACCGGGAATGCATCTCAAAATTCCGCTGCTGGAGCGAACAGCAATTATTGGAAGCTTGTATGTGCGCCAGCAGTCCGAGCGTGTGGAGGGTTACCTTTCGAATGGCGGGCAATGCACTGTCGATGCGGACATTCAGTATCGCATCGCTGACGCAGAACGCGCCCTGAAATGGCGGCTTGCATCAGGGCTGAGCGTGGAAAGAGAATCCCGCGATCCGCAGGAGCAGTCGGACTATGTGGAACCGGCGCGTGTGTTCAGTGAGGCCTTGTTAGAAATTATGAGTGGAATGACTCCCGAGAACGCCAAAAGGGGCAGGATCGAGGAATGGATATCGAACTTTTCGCGGTCCGGCGATAATAATATATTTGTGGATGGAACACGAATAATATCCGTCAAAGCGACTGATATTACCTGTTCAGATAAAACGCCGGCGCCGGTTTGCAATGTAATTTTTGGCGAAACCGCCCCCTTTGATGCCGACCCGTCACGTTCAATCTTTAATCACCACGAAGACGCAGGATTTGTAGTAGCGCTTGGCGATTTGAGCCTTATTCTAAAAGGTCAAACCCGCGTGATGGTTGGCGGTTTGTCCTACGGCTTCGCAATTGTGGATCAAGACACATTTTACAATGCGGTTGGAACGCAAAAGAGCGCCACATCTCGATTGCGAGCGATGCTCAATGACGGTCTCAGGCAGTCATTAGGAGTTGTCGATCTTCAGGGCCTCGAGGAATTTATGTTTTCAGAATCGGTTCCTGAAAACATAAGGAAGAACTTTGCTCGCATGGGGGTCGATCTTGTCTATATCGACGCCGCGAACGCCTCGTACCGCGTCGGCGAAACCATCTGCGAAGATATACGTCCGCCTCCCAGGTCGCGGTGAGCGCCAATCCAGCGGTTACCTATGTCCCAGCAGCAGTTATGGTGCTTTGAAGAATTGCTCTGGGTCGCCGGTGTCCAGGCCATCAAGCTCACCGCAATACCGCCAACCGGATTTCGCCAGCAATGCACGCATTGCCGTATTGGAACGGTTGGTGGAAGTCCAAACCTCCCGCCCTCCTTTGCTGTTGAACGAAAGCAAGCTGGATCCCAGACCACATCGTCTGGCTCGTGGATCGACGATGAGCAACGAAATAAATGGCTTCTCGAAGAAGTATTGATGGTCGAGACAGCAAAACGCTCGAATCTCGTTTTGTTGAGCCGCCACGCTCAGGCCGCCGCGTGCGGCCACGGATGAGATGTACTCAGACCGAACTTCCGACCCAGCCACCATCGCATCTATAGCAATCGCGCAATCGATTTCGGCTTGCTCTGTTGCCCGTCGCGTTATCAACATGCCATCCACAAGTCGTCGGCGCCGCACCCACGCCAGAAACAAATCACCTTATACGTCACTTTTGGCCGCATAGCTGATTTCCCTCAACCGGCCTTGATTTCGCGAACTTCGCCATGATTGTTTTTGCGGAAGGTCTCGAATTTTTGCCATTCCCATCGTCTAACAGTCAGCTGTTATCAGTGGGTCCAGACCCTGGCAAACTGCCATGATTTCGTTGGCGCTAAGGGACGTTTACATATCACTGCAAGCGACTAGATCTCAAATCTCGAACCGATCAAGGGCGGCGCTGGTTTCGCTGCCGCCGGCCTGGGCTGCCCCGCCCAGCACATAAATTGCGTCACTTAGCGTCACCGCGCCCAGACCGTGGCGCCGGCGCGGCATGACCGCAACAGCGCGCCAGTCATCCTTATCCGGATCGTATTCCCAGGCTTCCGCGAAAACGCCGCCGCCGGTTGGCGAAAAGAACTCTCCTCCAAAGGCGTAGATTTTGCCGTTGAGCACGGCAGCGGCGAGTCCCGCCTGCGCTTTGGGCATGGGGCGCGCTTTTTCCCAACGATCCGATAATGGATCGTAGACTTCCATAGCAGTAAGATTGCCGTCATTCACGGTGCGTCCGCCAATCACATAAAGGACGCCGTTTGTCACGGCGCCGGCGGCGGAATTGCGCGGCGTGGGCAACGGCGCTAGCGCCCGCCAACGATCATCGCCCGCATCATAATACCAGTGCTCGTCCGTATCGATATGATCGGCCCATTCGGTATTGGAACTGCCCGCCGGGGCGCGCCCGCCCGCCACATGAATAAACCCGTTTAGCGACTTGGCGACGGTTTCAGCCTGCGGATGTGGCAGGGGCGTCAGGGTTTCCCAAGATCCATCAAGGGTG
>JBCBSY010000187.1:0-4863 GCA_039818925.1 Pseudomonadota bacterium
CGAGCCCAATAAGCATGACGAATATCAGTAAGCGCATGCGTTTAACACCGAAATGGTGAAGCACCGCGAGTAAAAGAAATATCCCGAACCCGCTAAGCGCAAAAAACACTCCTGCCATTCGAATCCAATGGTACGGATATGTATAATTAAAAAATGCACGCAGGCTTTCAGCGCCAAAAGCAATGAGTAAGAGACCGGTCGCCAAGCTTGCACAAGTTAGAGCTTTATCGCCACGCTGAACAATCGAGCCGCACGCGAATACGATCATCAATGCCGAAATAAGGCCTGCGCTGGCAAGCGCCAACCCATATCGGCCAATAGAGCGCTTTGGCGCATCCCCAAAAGGCTTGATGGCAATCTCATGAATCAGGTTGCCGGGCCGGTAATTAGCATGGTGTGTTGACACAAAAAGCAATAAATCGTTTTCACCGACAATTTTGCCTTCGCCAAGGTTTAACACCATATCGACCATCCCAGGCGTTTCACTGGCAGCGGACATTCCAGGTTCGCCCTTGGAGCCGATTTCTACACCGTTGACATATGCACGCGCAGAAAAAACCCCTGATAGCCGGAGCGCTGCCTCTGCTGAAGACGCCTGTTCCTTTGTAAGCAAAAAACTCGCCCGCACCCAGAAAGCGGCGCCCGCGCTTGGTCGAACCTCCCCCCAAAGTCGGGAACGCCATGTGTCAGAATCAGACGCTGGCGGGGCCAAATCCGTACCGGCAGGAGCCCACGCATAGTTATAGATATGCGGCGCTTGCACAATCTGTCCGCCTGATCGGCTCAGGCTGAACGTGATCGCCGAGGCGACAATAGCAAGAAGAATCCACCAGAATTGCAAGAAAGCGCGCGAGCCGATTCTTTTCATATCGCTTGTTTCACTCATGGTCATCGCACCGGCCCTTGAGATGCCTGCCCCAAAATTCGAGACGCCCGCCCCAAAAGGTCACTATGACCCGCTACAAAACGTGGATTGGAAGAAATCCAGGATGTACGTATCAAATTCTTAGCATGCGCATAAAACCCCGCCAAAGGAGAACACCAATATGCCTCTGGTTAAATCAGTTTTTTGCACCGCATTATTACTAGGTGCGTCGCTTTCGCTTCAATGGCCAGGGCCGGGGCTTGCGCAAGAACGCCATGAAGAAGCTGAAACTCAGTTAATCAGCCTGCCCGCGCCTACCGGTCCTTACCCTGTTGGCGTGACCACCTGGCATTGGATTGATGTCAGTCGCCCGGACAAACATTCAGACCGGCCTGGAGCAAACCGGGAAATTATGGTCCATGCCTGGTATCCTGCGAGCGCGACAGCGGCGGACCTAAGCCCGGCCCCTTATCGGCCGCTTGCCCGCAATGACCACGATATCGTTACAAAGCATTCCGTGGCTGGCCCCGCATTTGCGGACATGTCTTCGCCAGCGCCGATTATCCTCTTATGCCCAGGTCGAGGTGTTCTTGCAGAGTACAACACCTCCCTTGCCGAAGATCTCGCCAGTCACGGTTTTGCAGTCTTTGCCTTCGATAGTCCTGGAATTGGCCACGTGATCTACCCTGATGGACACGAGATTTCTCCGTCGCCAACATATCGGCCATCCAGTGACTTGTTTCTCGGCCCGTACGAAGCCGTCGATAAGTTTTTTGAGCCAGCCGTAACCCTTGGCGCTGGCGACGCGAATTTTGTGTTTAATCAGATCGTGTCGCTTAATCTAAGGGATCCCGCCAACCGGTTTACCGGAAAGATCAATACCAAGCGGATCGGTATATACGGACATTCACTCGGCGGCCGCATTTGCGGGGAAGTCGCTGCCAGAAACAGATTTGTGAAAGCTTTTGCCGCAATGGAGGCGGTTCCGCCACGCAGCATCCGTCGAGAAGGCGAAATAAAAGCGCCCATCCTGATGATGTATTCGAGCGAATTGCCTGAAGAGTTGGCGCTGCCGAATATTGAGGGAGTCATTCCAAACCGTAAAAACGACGTTTTTATCGCTCGGCTTGAAGGGCTCGGGCACAATTCCTCAACGGATCTGCCGTTGATAACCGACAACAGCTACCAATACCAAGCAAGACCGGAAGAAGGCGTCCGGGTCACGCGCTTACTCCTTGCCGGCTTCTTCAATGCTACATTGAAGAACGGTGATTTTCCGTCTGCCGATATTAATGCTGAAGAGTGTATTCGCTTGAGGATATATGAAGGGGCTGCAAGGCGCTGACAATTTTAGCTAATCAAGTCTCTCATAGCGGAACTCGGCTTTTTCATTTCCATTAAGCAAAACCGCCGCGTTTAAAACCCGGCCGTCTTCAACCGAAAATGTCAGCCCGTCAAAATAAACGGTTTCGCCCTCAATCGCGACCAGCACGAACTCAACGGACTCATCTTTTTCCTCCCAACCGGTGAAATCCGGATTGAAGTGTTTAATGCGCAAGATGAGCGATCCGTCCTGCTCGGCGATATGATAAAACTCGTAAAACATCAGTGCGCCATCTGAGTTGGTCTGCCGGAACATGCCTGTCATTTGTCTGCCCAGCGGCGGCGCCATAATCTCTTCTGACTGGCCGCCAAGTCCTTCCCCGCGCCAGTGACCGGCAAGCCAGGCGACATCTTCAATCGACGCCGCTGGCGACGCCTCACCCAGCGGCAGCTTGCGGATCTCGACAGCGTTCCCGGCCAGCGCGGTTCCCAAAAATATGAGCGTGATCAGCGCTGTCAGCATTGAAAGGCGTTTCATGTCATCCCCTCCTCACTCGCGTTTTTGATATGTGATATTCCTAGAACGGTTGCGGCAGCGGGATTTCGACAAATGCCATCCTATTCAGTCGAAGAGACGACCGCCGTCCCAGACGCGCCCCAGCAAAAGCGCCGCAGCAGCGCGCCGGCGCCCATAGCCGCCATCATCAGATAGGCCGGCGCCGCGCCCTGCGCGTTCCAGACAAACCCCGCAATGACCGTTGCAAGACCGGTGATAGCGCCAACACCGGTAGTCGACATCAGCGTCATGCCGGTGTTGACCAATCTTAAGGGGGCTGCGCGATCGAGAAACTCAATTGTGCCGAGATACGCCGCCGCGAATGTCAATGCATGCAGCAGCTGGATGGGAAATAGCACGGCCAGCGGCGGCTCAAACGCCGTGATGGTCCAGCGGAACGCTGCAGCGCCGGCGCCCAACCCCAACAGAAAGGCGGGGCCGAACCTTCTGGCGAGACCGCGCGCGCGGGTCAGCACGAAAATTTCCGCCACGACGCCCGTCGCCCATAGTGCGCCGATGATAAATGTTGAATAGCCCAACGCCTCCCAGCGTAAGAACGAAAACGCGTAATAGACCGCATGAGCGCCTTGTGTGAGCCCGGCCGAAACCAGCACGATCAAAAACGCCGGGCGGCGCAACAGCGTTGGCGCCTCCCGCCAGGAAACGGGTTTCACGCCGCCGCGCGTCCCCGCGCCATGCGGCAGCAAAAACGACATCGCGAATGCAAATACCGCCGCCGCCGCCATGGCTGGCGCTGTCGCCGCAATACCAATGCCGGCAAGCAAAAGCCCGCCCAACAGGTTCGTTGCAAGGAATGAAAAAGACCCCGCCGCGCGGGTTTGACCGTAATGCAGCCAGCCATTGCGGTCGGCGCGCAAAACCGCCGTGTCGGTCAGCGGCACCAACAGGCCAAACGTCCAGATCACAAGTGCGGCGGAAACCCCAATAAGGAGCTTACCCGACGCCAACACCAAACCGGCGCCGCCAATGGCGAACATAAAGCTGACAAGGCGCAAGGCGCGGCGTTCATCGGTCTGATGGTCAGCCCAGAACGCCACAACCGGCCCAAACAATAATCGCGCAATCAGCGCCGCGCCGGTGATGAGGCCAATCTCCGCCGCGTCAAATCCTTTCAACGCAAGCCAGCCGCCGAAAAACGGCAGCTGAATGCCAAGCAGGACAAACTGTCCGCTGTAAAACCCAGCGTAAAGCGCGCCTGCGTGTTTTTTTGAAATCCCGTTCAACTCACATTTGTCCCGCCGGCAGAAAGCGCGGCATAGGCCGACCACCCTTTCGCCCGCAGCTCACATGCCGGGCAAGCGCCGCAACCATAGCCCCAATCGTGACGCGTTCCCCGCTCCCCGCGGTAGCAGGTATGGCTTTTCTCATTGATCAGTGTAACGAGCGTTTCTCCGCCAAGCCGCTCCGCCAGACGCCAGCTTTCCGCTTTGTCGATATGCATCAACGGCGTCTGCAAAGCGAAATCGGCATTCATGCCAAGCCGCAAGGCGTCCGCTTGCGCCGTCAGTGCGTCAGATCGGCAGTCGGGATAGCCGGAGAAGTCGGCCTCGCACATGCCCGCGACAAGCTCACCAATATCGCGCCGGTAGGCGAGGCCGCCGGCGAGGGTCAGAAAAACCAGATTGCGTCCCGGCACGAAAGTCGTGGGCAAGCCGTCTTCGCCCATTTTGATTTCCGCCGCATGGGTCATGGCCGTCTCGCCAAGCGCCTTCAGCCCGCTTGCATCCACGAGCGTGTCATCGCCGAGCTTCGCCGCCCATTGCGGGAATGTCGTCCTGATCGCCTCACGCACGTCCCGGCGCGCGTTCAACTCAACAGCGTGGCGTTGGCCATAATCAAAGCCAATGGTCTCCACATGCGCATAGCGGTCCAGCGCCCAGGCGAGCGAGATGGCGCTGTCCTGTCCCCCGGAAAAGAGAACGAGCGCGCGGGTGTGGTCTAGCTTGCGCATATTGCCTGAGTGCGGAACTGGAAAATCCCGCACTTCCATTTTGCCAAAGGCTGTTTAGGCTTCAGGGCGTAGCGCCGCAACTCCCGGATCAATCAAGCCATGACAGATATCGTTTTTCTCTACGTCACAGCGCCGAATAGCGAAACC
>JBCBSY010000188.1:0-4859 GCA_039818925.1 Pseudomonadota bacterium
CCTGCAGTGCTAAGCCAAATATGCTCAAGATCATAAGGAGATAGTGATGTCGCGGGACAGGTTTTTACGTGAGCAATGCTATATCGGCGGCGCTTGGCGGTCTGCTGAGGATGGTGGAACCCTTTCCGTTTCGAACCCTGTCAATGGCGAAACGCTTGGGACTGTCGCCGCTTGCAGCCGCACGGAAGCCGCCGCTGCGATCGCTGCCGCTTTCGCGGCGTTTCCGGACTGGCGTGCAAAAACCGCTGAAGAGCGATCGAAGTATTGTTATGCGTTCTATGAAGCCCTGATGGATAATCAGGACCCGTTGGGTGAGATCTTGACCCTTGAAATGGGCAAACCCCTGAACGAAGCCAAAGGCGAGATCGCCTATGGCGCAGCGTTCTTCAAATGGTTTGCGCAAGAAGCCGTGCGCATTTACGGCGATGTCATTCCGTCCCCCTGGGCCGACAAACGCATTGTAGTCACAAAAGAGCCGGTCGGCGTCGTCGCTTCCATCACGCCATGGAATTTCCCGAACGCGATGATCGCCCGCAAGGCCGCCGCGGCGCTCGCGGCCGGCTGTCCCATTGTCTGCAAACCGGCCAGCCAGACACCTTTTTCCGCCCTCGCCTTTGGCGTTATCGCAGAGGACATCGGCCTCCCGGAAGGCGTTCTCTCGGTGATCACCGGCAAGGCGGCGCCGATTGCCGACGAATTCTGCGAGAACCCGGCAGTTCGCAAGATCACCTTCACCGGATCGACGGCCGTCGGCAAAGACCTTTCTGCAAAAGCCATGAAGCACATGAAACGTGTTTCGATGGAGCTTGGCGGCAATGCGCCGCTTGTTATCTTTGACGACGCGGATCTTGACCGCGCGGTTGAGGGCGCAATCGCCTGCAAATTCCGCAATGCGGGTCAGACTTGTGTTTGCGCCAATCGCATTCTTGTGCAGGACGGCGTCTATGACGCCTTCGCCGACAAGTTTGCTGAGCGGGTCGGCGCCTTGAACGTTGGCGACGGCATGGCGGAAGGTATCGATCAAGGCCCGCTGATTGAAGAAAAGGCGGTCGACAAGGTCGAAGAGCATATTAGCGACGCGCTCTCGAAAGGCGCCAAAGCTGTGACTGGCGGCGCGCGTCACAAACGCGGCGGCACCTTTTTTGAGCCCACCGTTTTACGCGATGTGACCCGGGAAATGATCATCGCCCATGACGAAACCTTCGGCCCGGTGGCGCCGCTTTTCCGATTTGAAACAGAGGAACAAGCTGTCGCTATGGCTAACGACACAGAATATGGCCTCGCTTCCTATGTCTACACCAACGACCTTGGCCGCGCCTGGCGGATGACCGAGGCGCTGCAATACGGTATGGTGGCGGTCAATGAGGGCATCCTGTCGACCCCGGTTGCGCCCTTTGGCGGCGTCAAGGACTCCGGCGTCGGGCGGGAAGGTTCAAAATACGGCCTCGATGATTATCTCAATGTGAAATACGCCCTGTTCGGCGGACTGAGCGCTTAGGCGGCGTCGGGTTTCGCCATTTGGTCCTTAAAATTATCTACACACACAAATCCAATTCCATAAAAAAAGAGACGTCCATGCATCAATCTGTTCTCGTTACCGGCGCATCCAGCGGCATCGGAGAGGAAACTGCCGTTCATCTCGCCCGCAAAGGATTCCGTGTCTTCGCTGCGGCCCGCCGCCTGGAAAAACTAAATGAGCTGACCGCCGTCGGCGCCGGACGCATTACGCCCGTGGCGCTTGATGTGACGGACGAAACCTCGATTGCTAACGCCGTGAAATTCATCGCCGACGAGGGTGTCACTTTATATGGCCTTGTGAACAATGCCGGGGTCTCCGTCATGGGACCGTTTGAAAAAGTTCCGCTGTCTGAATGGCGCCGGCAATATGAAACCAATATCATTGGCCTGGTTGCGATGACGCAAGCCGTGCTGCCGCAGATGCGCAATGCCGGACGCGGCCGCATCGTCAATATCGGGTCCGTGGCTGGCCGCATCGCCGCGCCGTTTCAGGGCCCATATTCCTCCAGCAAGCATGCCGTTGAGGGGCTTTCCGATGCGCTCCGCCGAGAACTGGCGCCCTATGGCGTCAAGGTTTCTGTAGTCAGGCCTGGCTTTATCAACACGCCATTTGGGCATCAGGAACAAGAAGCGCTTGAACAATATGAAGACGATGATCCCTACGGGCAACAGGTGCGCATCTTCAAAGCCTGGCATGCGCAGGGACACCCGAACGCGCCTTCGCCCGTTGTTGTCGCCGAAACCGTGCACGAAGCGCTCACAGCGGAACGCCCGCATTCACGCTACACGGCCCCGGCGAAAATGCTTGGCGCCCTGGCGCTGCGAAATCTCGCGCCGTCATCGATCACGGACCGCGTATTTGAGCGCATGACAGGTCTTGGCAAGTTCACAAAAAAGGATGCGTCATGACCAGCAATATCGATCCGACCCGGGAACAATTTTCGGAGATGATGAAGCTGGATGATAACGGCCCGATTCATATGCTGAACCTGATCCGGCTGCGCGATGAAGCAGCTTATGAAGACGGTATAAAAGCGACTGGTGCGCAAGCTTACGCCGCATATGGCGAACACAGCGGGCCGATTTTCAAACGCGTGGGTGGGCGCATTGTCTGGTCGGGTTCGCCGAAAAATATTGTCATCGGTCCGGCGGATGAGAATTGGGACATCGCCTTTATTGCAGAATATCCGAATGCCGCCGCGTTTGTGGACATGGTGAAAGACCCCACCTATCAGGCGATTGTTCATCACCGACAAGCGGCCGTTTGTGATTCGCGGCTGATCCGGATGCAGCCGCAAAAGGCGGGCGACATCTTCGGGTCTTAATCTTCATAGGCTTCGCAGGCGACGGCTTCAAAAATCGACGCCAGCGATACGAAACGCCGCCGGGGTGTTTCACCCATCAAGGCCTGACGGTCGGATGGCGCCCGCAGAATGATTTCTCCCGAACGCGCTTCCAGCCGACAGCCTTCAAGCGCTGCCGGCGCCTTGGGAGCAAGCGCGGCGGCGAAGCGTAAGGCCAGACCAAATTGCGCCGCCTGCAACTGCGCCTCCGGCGACAAAAGGCTCATCGCCAGTTCGCTCGGCGCCTCCGCTGAACGTCCTTCATGGCGCCGAAAAAGCGCCAGCGCCGCCCAAAGTCGCTCGCGGTGATCAATCCCGAAGAAAGGCGCGCGCAGCGCCATGTCAAACGCTTGCCGCCCCCTTAAATCTGGATGGAAATATGCGCCAATATCGCACAGTAACGCCGTCCCGTAGCGCAGCCTCTCCCCTGCAAGATCGTCCGCGGCAAACAACGGCTCAACGACCTTGAACGCAGCCTCGCCAAAGGCCGGGTCCGGTGAGAAACGCTGCGCATAAAACCGGCAGGCTTCGTGAAAAGGGTCCTCACGGCGTTGCGCGGCGGGCAGTTGCTGATACAGCAAACCCTCCCGCACACCACCGGCGGAGATAATCACATTCTTTGCTTTCATCCGTAGAAGGACCGATTTCAATACAGTCGAAGCCAATGGCATCGTGTCGATACGGCGGCGCGGAATGCCCGGGATTTCGTCCAGCGACTGCCGGCTTTGGCGCGCCAGCAGATCGCACACTTCAATCACTTGTGCGGCTGTCAGTTCATAGTGATGCAACACCGGTAACGGATAGGATTTCAATCCCATATGAATACGGGCGACGGCGCGCCACGCACCGCCGACTGCGTAGAGCGTTTCAAAAGCTTCGGGCGTTAAAAACTTCGCCTTATCGAGATGACTGCTGATCAACTTCCCGGCCGCCTTTGGGTCGTCCGACGCCGCGCGCATCAGGCTCAGGGGCCCGATCGGGAGGCTGACCCGGTCTGAAATTTCACCCGCAGCAAGCACCGCAAGCTCCAGGCTGCCGCCGCCCATATCCCCGACAATTCCGAATGCGTCTGGTTCTGCGGAAACTACACCGTAAGCCGCGAGCTCTCCTTCCTGCCTTCCGGTGATCACCTCAACCTCAAAACCGATGGCGCGCGCCGCCTCGACAAAGCGGTCGCCGTCACTGGCCGCGCGCACTGCGGCAGTCGCAATCGCCTTCACTGGCGGGCGGCCGAGATCATCAAGAACATGCCGAAAGCGTGTCAACGTCGCCAACGCATCTTCGACCGACGCCGGGTTCAACCCTCCTGACGGGGTCATATCGCGGCCTAATCCGCACAAAGCTTTTTCATTGCATATCGGGATCGGCGCCCGCGGCGGCCCGTCATAGACCACGAGACGGACAGAATTTGACCCGATATCAACAACGGCGCGGCGTTCGTTGCGGGTCGTATCGGCATTACCAGACGTCATCTTCAAGAGGTATTCCAGCTATTTTGAACGCAGCGCGACGGCGCGAGTTTTTCGCGATTCGAAGCTGGCGATGCGCCTTTATTTTCGCGGTTTCAATTCCCGCGGCGCGTTATATTCGATCGACTCGCCCCGGCCAGAGAGCGACGGATTGGTCATCATATAGGTGTGGACGTTAAACGCCTCACCCTCGCCGGAGGGCTTAACGCGCTCATAAGCCCCGTCAGACAGCAGTTTCCAACTCTGCGCTTCATCATTCAGGTTCGCCACCATGATATAGTCGAGAATCTGGCTATGAACGGTCGGGTTTTCCACCGGACAAAAAACCTCCACCCGGCGGTTGATATTGCGCGGCATTAAATCGGCTGAGGATACAAGAATTTTTGCATTCGCATTCGGCAGGCTGTCGCCGGCTCCAAAACAGAAAATATCCGCGTCAAGAGCATTATCGGGCGCTTCCTTGAGCATGCGCGTATTTACTGTTTTGGAGCCGGCGACAGCCTGCCGAATGCGAATGCAAAAATTCTTG
>JBCBSY010000189.1:0-4821 GCA_039818925.1 Pseudomonadota bacterium
GCTGTTGCTGGCCAGCGACATTTCTGATGGTGAAACGCTCTCGATTTCGGCGGACGAACATGGGCTGACAATCAACGGCAAGGCCGCCGGCGGCCGGGAAGCATTTTCGCTAAGCGGGGATAGCGACAGTCCGCCAGCGGGCGCGCTTTTAAATTAAGGACAGCCCATGAACGAGAAAGAACCAGACTGGCGCACCGATGATGATGAAGATCTGAAGGCGCTCATCCGGGCAACGATCAAAAGCGCGGGTTCGACTGATCCCGCAGCCTTGCCGTCAAAACTCCGGGAGCGGATCAAATCGCGCCTGGCGGGCGACACGGACCTGGAATCCTATATCAAGGATGCGTTGAAAGATCAGCGAAAAACCTGAAATCGGGTCTGCATTCGCTTTCGCCATTTTGTGATTGGCGAGGGTCGTAACTCCGCGCTATCAAGCGATGCGTTTTACGAGCCGGAGGGACTATGTCCGCCAAAGACACGTTTAAAATGGCTGCTATTCAGGCGGCCCCCGTTCTTTTTGATAAAGCGGCCTCAACAGATAAGGCCTGCCAACTGATTGCGGAGGCTGGGAAAAAGGGCGCGCAAATCGCGGCTTTTGGCGAATGCTGGCTGCCCGGTTATCCGTTCTGGGTCGATGGTCCGGTGATTGACCTCACTTGGGAGGCCAGTGCAGTTTTTCTTGAAAACTCAATCGACTTGCCGGGCCCGGAAACGCAGGCGCTCTGCGAAGCAGCGGAGAAGGCGGGAATCGATGTGGTCATGGGCGTCGCTGAACGCGACCCCCATACAAACGGCACTGCCTATTGCACGGCGCTGACGATCGGGCGGGAGGGGGAGCTTCTCAACCGGCATCGTAAACTGAAACCCACGCATGCGGAGCGTATTATCTGGGGCGACGGCGACGGCGCCGGGCTGGCTGCGCTTGATCGTGACTATGGCCGCATCAGCGCGCTCAACTGCTGGGAGCATCAGATGATGTTGCCGGGCTATGCGCTCGCGGCGCAAGGCGCGCAAATCCATGCTGCACTCTGGCCCGGTTGGGAAAAGGCGCCGCGGGATGGAGAATATTGCTGGGCGCGCCAGCATCTTCTGTCGCGCGCCTTTGCAAGCCAGGCTGCGGCCTATGTTATCTGCGCCGCCGGGGTGCGCCTTGAAAAACATATCCCGGAACGCTGGAAGCCGCTGGGTGTCTGGGAACATCCCGGCAAATCCGCCATCATTGATCCGCGGGGTGAAATCATTGCCGAAGCCGGGATGGACGAAGAAATTCTCGTTGCGGAAGGTTCGTTGGATATTGTGCGCGCGGCGAAAGCGGCGTGTGATATTGCAGGCCACTATTCGCGACCGGATGTTTTCGATTTCCGCGTCAATGTCTCGCCTTCGCCCTCCCGGGTTCAGTTTGTGACAGAAGAATTTGATCCGCAAGAAGATGACGATGATGTGTAGAGCCCGAGGCGCGCAAATGCGTCATCGAGCCGGCTCAAACGCGCTGGCCAGCTGAATTCTTTTACAACAAAGGCGCGCGCCGCTTTTCCCATCGCGCCGCGCCGTGCATCATTGTCGAGCAATCCCAGAATACCGTCCGCGAATGCGTTGGCGTCCGTGACGGTGAGTCCGGCGTTTGCCGGCGGTGCGATGCCGGTCATCGCAGCGGGCGTTGCAATGACAGGCTTTTCCATCGCCATCGCTTCAAGGACCTTGTTTTGAATGCCGCGGGCGACAGTAAGGGGCGCTGCAACAGTGCGTGCGGCTTTCAGCCATGGCCGCACATCGTCAACCCGGCCGGTGACCGTGATGCCTTTATCGCCGTGCAAGGCGCTGATCGACGCCGCCGGGTTTGCGCCGACAATCGTGAAAGACGCGTCGGGTTTCTTCTGTCTGACGAGCGGCCACACGGCGCGCACGAAACTTAAAACCCCGTCCACATTTGCGCGATAGTCCATGGCGCCGACAAACATGCAATCGGGGTTTCCATTTATCGCCTCCGTATTGGCGGGATCGAAAAACTCCGTATCGACGCCGTTTGAAAACCAGTCGACGGGTGTATTCAGATCGCTTCTTGCGTTGAATAACTCGGCTTCGTTCGGCGTCACCGCGAAACTGGCGTCGACGCGATTGGCGATTGTTGTTTCCGCGCCGGCAAGAAGCCGCGCCTCACGCCCGTAAACAATCGACATCGGCCATGAAGACTGTTCGCTATATTGTCGCCACTTCTCTGAATCAGAGTCGCAAAAGTCAACAACTCGTTTCACGCCAGGCTTCGCGCCTTCCAGATACGGCGCCATGGTCGAAGAGAACACCATTTCCATCACCAACGGTCGCTGCCGGGCGCGTTTGACCGCCGCCGCCATGTGCGGATCTTGGTAATAGCCAAAGCTCAGTGGCTTTTGGGATGCAAAGCTGGCGAGGCTTTTCAGTTTCGCCAGTTTCGGGTCAATCGAAACCAGCGAAACCGTTTCGCATCGCGCTTCGAGAAAGTTGCGATGAACGAGATCGCGCGCATCGTCTACAAAAGCGGCGAGATGAACGCGAAATCGTTCACGCAAGAACTCAAGAATATGCCAGGATCGGGTTTTGTCGCCTTTGTCCGGCGGGTAAGGAATCCGGTGCGCAAGGAACAGGACTTCCGGTTTCATGGAAAGTTCGGCGCCAATATTGGACCGAGACGGTTTGTCACCGAAAGAGGGAGCCGCGGCCAAAGCGAAGAAAAAAGAGCGAATTTCGGGTTGGTTGGACTGACATTCGGCACGCTCGACGCGGCTACCGGTCGAATGCTGTAAGTCAGCGGCGCCGGTTCAATGCCCCACAACTTTTTATAAGCATAAGCGCCAGAGTCGATCTTGCTGCGGCCGAAATCAAAAACCGCCATGCCCTTTGCCGCCGCGCGGCGCATGATCGACCAGTAGAGAAAATCAAAGGCGCGGGACTGGCGCGCCTTATCACTGGCGCCAACATAATAGGGCAGAACCGTATCCCGGAAATAAAAACTCACCAGCGCGGCCACGGGCGCGCCGGCATAGTCGGCAATAGCGACCTCAAATCTGTCGCTGAATTCGTTCGATAGCGCGTCCAAAAAAGACCTTGGAAAAACCGGCGTGCCAAGGCGGCGCAAGGATTTGGCATAGAGCGCATAAAACACGTCCAAATCGCGATCAAAACGAATCACGAGTTCGCCCTGGTCAGCGGCCTCGATAGTTTTTCGGATTTCCGCGCGGCGCTTTCGCGGGATGGCGGCAAGGGCGTCCGCGTCGTCCTTGATCAGCGGCATGGCGAAGCGTGCATGGGTTTGTGCTTTTTCACGCCAGTGATTGGCCGTAACCAATGTCCGGCATTCGATATGTTTGATGCGCTCGGACTCCGCCAGATAAACGGCCGCGTCAATGAGCGCCGAGCGCGCCTCGTCATCATCGGCAAGCGGTCCGCCGCCGACACTAAACGCAGTCGAAACCAGTGAGCGCCCAAGCAATGGCGAGCGAACATCGCAAAGCGCCAGCACGCCGACAATTTCGTCTCCCCGCCGCGCCGTTATGTGATGCGTTTCATACTTATATGCGCGCAAAGCCGCGGCGCCCCAACCGGAGAGATGGAAAAATGTGCCTTCGGCATGTGCGCCAACATAAGCGTCCCATGCCGCGCGGTCGCAATTGGTGTCGATGCTGATCGCAACGGGACAAGGATTGAGGGAGGGCGCGTTCATGATCCGGCTCCAAGCCCCAGCGCTCTGTCGATGCGGCCCCACGCAAAACAGCGCAGGACATTTTGGAGTTTCGCTTCCATATGCCGAAGGCCAAGATAATGGCGCAGCTTTGATTTCCGTTTCGCCCGTTTCATACGCGGCTGATCCGGATCGATTTCCCAGGGATGGAAGTAAAAAATTACCGGCCCGTCTAGAGATGCGGATGCTTTCGACAAAAGGGCTTTTGACAAAGGCAAGGGTGCAGCCCGGAACCACCCGCCGCCGGCGGCGCTGACCCGTTTTCCCAGGAGCTTCACAGTCGCAACCGGCGCCTCGATCAACGGCGACGAAGATAGCGGCCGGTAAGGCGTCTGCGGCGCTTGCGCATCGCCATAGTGATCATGTGAAATCGGATGCGTGCTGGAGGAATAGAGATAGCCGGCTTGCGCGAGCGCCTCGTAGGCCCAAGGCGTTTCGTCGCAAATAGAAAATCCCGCCGCGCGATATCCCTTTACGTCAACGCCGCATAAATCTTCGAGCATGGATTTTGTTTTGCTGATGTCCGCAAAGAACTCATCGCGAGACTGATCTGTCACTTTTGTATGGTCATAACCATGGCTGGCGACTTCATGACCGCGTGCGGCAATCTCTTTCACCAGCGCCTGATCGCGTTCGGCAACCCAGCCAAGGGTGAAAAAGGTCGCCTTGATGTCATTTGCGTCAAATAAATCCAGGCAGCGGCGCGTCATCTCGCCAACGCGCAACGCATATCCGTCCCAGGATTGGCGGCTGATGACGTCAGAAAACGCCCAGACCTGAAAATAGTCCTCAACATCCACGGACATCGCGAATTTTGCCGTTTCAGGCTTCGTGCTTATGGCGTTGGCGGCGTGCATGATTTACGCCCAGAGCTCCAGCTATTTTAGGGCTGCGCCTGGCGGAGCGTGTTGAGAGCGGCTTCCGCACGCGACAGGCTTTGTAGAATTTTCTCACGGCGCGCCGTGCGATCTGCGGCTGATTTTTGAACCCGGACAAGGCTTGCATTTGCCTGTTTCAGCTCTTCACGGGTTTCATCGATCGATCGAGTGAGTGATTTGCGCCAAGGGCTCACTGCTGCGGGTTGCTGTTCAATGGGCGCATCGTCG
>JBCBSY010000190.1:0-4793 GCA_039818925.1 Pseudomonadota bacterium
AAACCGTTTCCACCACTTTTGCCGTAATCTCGTGCGTTTCCTCAAGCGAGCAATAGAGCATCAACCGGTTACACAGCGTGTTGATCCGTCGCGGCAGGCCTTCGGTTTCTTTGTGGATCGCCTTGAAGGCGCCTTTGGTGAAGGCCGGGTCTTCACGCCAACCGGCGACTGACAGGCGGTGCAGAATATAGTCGCGGGTTTCTTCCTCGGAGAGGTTTTCGAGATGGTAAGAAGCGATGACGCGCTGGCGCAATTGCTCCATGTTCGCCGCTTCCATGGTCGCGCGAAATTCCGGCTGGCCGACCAGGAACACCTGAAATAAGGGTGTTCCTTCGTAGTCGATATTCGACAACATGCGCAGTTCTTCGAGCGTCTTGAAGGGCAGGTTCTGGGCTTCATCAATGATAAGAAGGACCCGACGCCCGCGGTTGAGCTGGTCAAACAAATAGTCTTCGAATGCCTCGATTTCGCCAGTACGCCCTTCGCCTTCCGGTTCGATGCGAAACGCAGAAAGGATCTGACTTAAGAGGTCTTCCGGCGCGATGTTCGAGGTCAGCAGATTTGCGGCGACCACATTGGAGCTGTTCAGCTGGTCAAGAAGATGACCGATGATCATCGACTTGCCGGCGCCAACAGGCCCTGTGATTACGATGAAGCCCTCGGCCTGTTTGAGGCCGTAATGCAAATACGCCATCGCCTTGTTGTGACTGCGGCTCCCGTAGAAAAACCGCGGATCCGGATTAAGCCGGAACGGCGCGTCGGAAAGCCGGAAAAATTCTTCATACATTTTAGAATTCCAGGGTCACGCCAGCCAGGATGTTGTTTTCGCTATATTCCAGGAGCGGGTTCGGAGCGAAACGTTCCGTATGCGTAAACTCCGCAAACGCTGATACGTTTTCATAAACCCGGTAAGCGGCGCCGACGCGCCCGATAATGGTGTTTGTTATCCCATTATCTGTAGCAAGGCCGCTACATGCGGTCATGGCGTCAAACATGGGATCCGTAGTGTCAAAGCCGAAAATCAGCGGGTTCGCTTCACAAGTCGCGGAGTCGAATACTGTATCGGCCCGGCGATAAGCGACCGAGCCATAACCGGTCACGCGCCGCGCAAGACGCCGACGCACATCAAGGCCGACGCCAATCGTTTCGATTTGACGGAACCCGAAATCATCATCCGCATAATTTGCGTAAATCGAAATTTCGGTCATATCGAAATCGCCCGTGATGGCGATTGACGCGCTGTCGGAAACGGCAACGCCGCTGGTTTGCGCGAACCCGGTGTCACGGCTGCTGGCGAAGAAATTCGCCGACTCGATAATCCTGCGGGCGGACAATTCCTGGCCTTCTCGAAGCGCATCCGCAAATTCCAGTGTCTGACGTTGGGTCGAGCGCAGTTGCGACGTTACCGATTGTGCGCGGGTGCGGAACGTCCGGCTTGCCGCGGCGGAGAACACGAAGCGTTGAGAGGCGCGGTAGCTCGCGTCCGCATCGATGAATTCATCGCCATAGCGTTGCCCATATTCCAGGCGCAGGAAAGAGCGTGGCCCCGGACGTGCGGTAAAACCAGCGCGCCAGAAAAATCCTGAAAGGTCATCATTATCGAAGAATGACGCCGTGCCGCCTTCAGTATCGACGTCGTCATAACCGATGCCGCCGGAGAGCGCGAAACGGTCGGTGAGCGAAAATTGTGCGGACGAAGCAAGTGATCCCTGACGGAATTCAAAGTCTGGAACATCGAGCCCCGGAACAATTTCAAAGCCGTCTTCTGACGTGTCGCTGCCATAAGCCGTGAGGCTGAAACGCAGGCGGTCGAAGGCGCGCCCGCTATTATATTCTGCCAGAACTTCATGCGTTACCGAATCATCGATACCGCCGCCAAAGATGGAAAAATTTTGATTCTGATCAACAAAAACTTGCGAGAATCGATACCGGACTTCTGCGGAGGATTCATCCGAGAAGAGATGAAACAGATACGGGCTTGCGGAATAGGTGTGTACGTTGGCGCGTTGATTGCGCGCTGCGTTTACGTTGCCGGAAAATCGTGCGTTATCGCCGACAAGTTGGCGGGTCGTCGATCCTGAAACATCAAGGTAAAGCCAATTCTCCACCCCCGTGAAGGTGCTTGTCGCGCCGATATTCTGGTTGATCACCAGATCGCCGTCATTGATGAAATAGGAAAAATCAAGGTCGCCGATAATCAACCCCGTTACGCGCGGGGTTGATAAGATGGCGCCGCCCGTAAACAGCGTCGACATGACGAACTCATCTTCCTTTAGCGCGCCCCGTGAGAGGTTGATGTTGTCCGAGTAAGCGCCGCGAACTGAAACACCCGCCGAGTAGCCGAAATAGTCGGTCTGCAGTTTTAACGGTGCTTCGGGGCCTTCAACCTGGGCTACTGCTGCACTGGCGATCAGGCCGGTCACTGCGGACGCAAGCAGCATGTTTTTTGTTCGCGCGGTCATTTTCGGATTTTTCCGTTGTTGCCCCATGGGATTATCCTTCGCTTGCGGGTTTTGCCGCTGCGGGCGCGCCTTTGGCCTCGCTTCGGTCGTAGTATTCATAAGAGCCATATTGTGCGCCGCCGGCGCCAATCTGACAGCGATTGAGCATCAGGCTGATATTCGAATTGATGTCGATGAGTTCATCGATCGCCGAAGCGGCCGCTGGCTCCGGCGTGGAATTGGCCTCCACCACAAATACAATCTCGTCAGCGTATTTGGCGAGGACGACGGCGTCCGTCGCGGCGAGCACAGGCGGTGCGTCGATAATCACCAGACGGCCAGGGTTGGCCATCGAGATGTCGGTCCAGACATCCTGGGCGTTCTTCGTTGCGAAAAGATCGCTCGGGCGTTCGATTCGCGCGCCTTCAGGAATGATCGACAGGGGCGCGTCCGCAAGCCTGTATCCCATCGCATCTGCGCTCAGGCTTGGGGTTGCAATAAGGTCGGCAAGTCCTGCCGTTTCCGGCAATGCGAGGCGTTCGCGTATCTTTGGACGCAACAGATCAGCATCTACAAGCAGCGTTTCGATTTGGTCTTCAATAGCGAGGCTGAGCGCGAGATTAATGGCGCTGAATGTTTTTCCTTCACCAGCACGCGTCGACGTCACCAAGATAAGGTTGCGCTGTTTGCCCGGCGTGCGGAAGGTCTGGCGTTCGCCGCTCGACCTCAGATAGCCGATGCGCCGCAACAGCCGCCTTTTAATCGCACGGAGTTCAAGCGCCAATTGATTTGAGCGATCATTCGCGTCGTAAAAGCCGTCGCGGGCGAGGCGTTCAAAATCAAGGGCGATGGTTTCGGGTCCGCTTATTGCGACCTTCAGGCTTTTCTGCGCCTTTTTTTCTTTGCCCTGTTTTTTTTTGTCTTTCTTGCGGAAAGACGTTTTCAGGATATTCGCACCGGCTTTTTCAACGACGCTCATGATGCGGCCTCATTAGATAAAGCGGTCGCAGCTGCTTTTTCAGCGAGCGGCGGCATAGCGGCCGGTAGCCTGAACACAGTGAGATAAGCATAGATGACGCCAATCGCAGCAAGACCTGCACAGGCGAAGACCAGCCGTTGGCGATCAGTATTCCTTGTCGAAATGACGCTCTGCGATGGAACTTCGCTTAGCGCGCCCAGCACCGGCAGGCCAAACGCGGTTTGCAGTTCGCTTGCCTGTGTATAGCTTTTGTCCAGCAAGCTCAGACCCAGTGCGGCCGCGCCGCCAGCGCCGACTGCAAGGGCGAGCGTCGCCAGAATCAGCAGGAAGCGCGGCGGATCGCTCGGCGCGAGCGCCTGTGCCGGCCATTCAAAAACCTGATATTCGACACCGCGTCCCGCCGCGCCGAGATTGCGGGTCAAGGCGAGCCGATCGCGGCGGGCCAGCAGTTCCTCATACGTCTTTTGCGTCTGTTCGTACTCACGCACGATCTGGCGCAACTCCGCTTCGACAGCCGGCGCCTGACCAGCGGCGAAATCGAGCGTATCCAGTTCTTCTTTCAGACGTTGCTCGCGTCCTTCGAGCGCGATCACGGAATCCTGTGCAACGCGAAGCTCGGAGCGCAAACGGACATATTCCGGATTTGCCGAAAGCGCGGCGTCTTCTTTTTCAAGCTCTTCAATACGCGCCAGCACGCCGCGGATATCCGGGTGATTTTCTTCATACTGACTGCGCAACGTTGCGAGTTCGACTTTCAGGCGATCAAGCTCGCCGCCGGAAGCGCGCTGAGGCGTTGCGGAAAGCAGGTTCTGCAACGTCAAAACACGGCCTTTTGTACGCTCGATCTCATCGCTGACGCGGATCAGTTCGTTTTCTTTTAGCTCGCGCTGGCGCACTGCGCCCTGGCTCGCCGTCAGCTCCATGGAGTGATCGGCGCGAAAAGCAACAACCGCGCGTTCGTTCGCAATCAGTTTTTCTTCAAACTCCTCGATCTGGCGATCAAGGCGAAGCCGCGCTGCTTCGCTTTCTGTCAGGCTTGCGCCAAGGTCCTGTTCGATCAACATGTTGAGGACAGCATCGACCACAGCTTGTGCAATATTTGCGTCGCTGTTTTTGTAAGAGATGATAAAATACATCTCTCGCGGGCTTTCGATTTTGATTTGACTGGCAACCCAGTCGACCATGCCTTGCATCTTGACCCGACGCTCCATGGCCGTGCGCGCTTCAATGGTTTGATCGAGACCGGAGCGCAGGATGATTTCCTCCACATTCGGCCTCGTCAGCAATTGCAAACGCATCACTTCAACACGCCGGGAATAATCCGGGCGGGCGGTAAAACCGTTAAGCACCGGTTCGAGGATCGTTTCCGTCTG
>JBCBSY010000191.1:0-4790 GCA_039818925.1 Pseudomonadota bacterium
CGAACGCAAGAATTCTCGCTGGATGATGAAAAATCCGGGCAGCAGCGGCAGCCACAATGACAAGCCGCGATAAATCAGCGTTGCGGTCAACGCATCTTCCAGCCCGGCCCCGAAAACCCGTAAGGCGGCGATCATGCCGGCTTCAAACGTCCCGAGCCCCATCGGGATCGGCCCGATTGTCGCAGCCGCCGATGCAATGACCACGGCGAAAAAACAGCCGAGCAGGCTGGCGTCCACGCCAATCGCCTGGAACGCCAGGTAGAGCGTCAATCCGTCAAGCATGCGCACAGTAAACTGAAGCAGCGTCGCCTGGCTGAAAAGCGCTGGCTTTTGACCAATGTCGCGCGCGGCGGCGCCGATAAACTCGGACGCTTTCGCGGTCCAGCGACGTTTCGCAATCCACGCCGGCGTGACGCTGGGTTTGTAGATAAAGAACAGGGATGCGGCGACGGCGAGAAACAAAAAGATAGCAGCGAAGACCGAAATGCTCGCAGCAAGCGCCGGCGGCGCTGCGTCCGCCGTTGAGAGTGCAAAAAGACTGATGATTGAGGCGAGCAAGAAGGCGAAGAAAAATGCGACTGTCGCAAGCACAAAGGTGCGAAACGCTGTTTTATCGGAGACGCCGCGGCGCGTCAGCGCATAAAGCAAAAACGCCGCACCCGACACGCCGCCTGACGGCAGAGCCTGATCCGCGAAGAGTTTCGCGACCGATAACGGAACCAGCGTTGAAAGAGGCAAGGGGCTTTCAAGTCTGAACAGAACCAGGCGCCATACGATCGCGACGCAAACATAGGTTGAAAGTTGTGACAAGATCGCAGCAACAAGCCATGCGGGCCGCGCCCGCGCCGCCTGATCCGCAAAAGCGGAAATGTCGCTGAAATTGATGGCTAGCAAAATGATTGCCGCGAGGGCAAGAATGCCGACAATCAGCGTCGCAACCGTGGAGCGGCGGCGCGCCATTGCTATTCAATGACGCGCTGCTGGACGCGCGCGCCATCGGTGATGCGGTTGCCGGGATAGAGGACGATTGCATCACCTTCTTCCAGCCCGGCTGTGATTTGTGAGACGATGCCGTTTGCTTGGCCGATCTGAACCTGACGCAGGCGCGCACGTCCATTCTCCGTCCGGAATACGGACCACTGCTCGCCTTCGCGAAACACGGCGCTTGAGGGAACGGTGAGGGCCGCGTCATCTTCCCAGACAACGATGCGCACTTCGACGCGAAAACCGTGTCCAAGTCTTTGATGCGCAGTTTCGTCTCCGGCAAATTCAATGATTGCATTGACCCGCTGCTCCTCAACACCGAGAGCCGAGAACTTAGTAAAACCCCAGGGCTCGATCCGCTGTACGATGCCCTCCAGCGGCGGTCCGCCGCCCCATTTATCGACGATCACGCGGTCGCCGGCGGAGACCTGCACGGCGTCCGTTGACAGAAGTTCAGCAACGATCTCGAGATCGCTCTGCGGATCGCCGATCTCAAGTATCGGCGCACCCGCCGGAATGATCGTTTCGCTTTCCTGGATGACACGCAAAATGCGCCCGGAGATTGGCGCGCGCAGCGGAATGGAAAGCTGTGGATGCGGGTTTGTACCGAGCGCTTTGCGTTCGGCTTCCGGCGGCGTCATCAGCATGGCTTGCGCATTGGCGAGGTCGGCCTCGCGCAAGGAAACCGCTGCGCGGGCCGTATCGAGCGCGGCGTCCGCCGACCGCCATGCCCGCTGGGCCCGGTCAAGCGCAGCTTCTGAGACAGTGTCGCTTTCGCGCAATTGCTGCGTACGGTTCAATTCCGCGCGGGCGTAATCGGCGTCCGCCGCGGCCCGGCGCATTTCAGCACGCGCTAACATCAAGGCGGCTTCCGCGGCGCCGACCGCCGCCCGGGCCTGTTCCTCAGTCCGAACATCCAACACTGACGGATTGGCGGGCGTCAGCCGCGCAATGATCGTTTCTCCCTGCACGACTTCATCGCCCGGATCGACATCGACCCGCATCAAACGCCCGGCGACAGGAGCGGAGACAAGATATGCGTCGCGGACCCGGGTCTTCGCTTCTTCGTCGATAGTCACCATCATAGGGCCGCGTTGCGCCTCGCCAAGATCGACCCCAAGCGGGCGCGGCCAGAAAGCATAGAGCATAATGGCGCCGACAAGCACTGCGGCGGCGGCGATCACGGCGGTTCTCGATTTCAATCCGTTCATCTTACTAATCCCGGGTTTTCAACGCGGTGGCCATGTCGAGCGAGGACACGTCTTTTTGTACAAAGGCGCCGGCGATGGCGGTCGCCAGAAAAATAATGATTGCCGCGTATCCAAGACCGTCCTCCTTATAAATCGTGGGTATCTGGTAAAGGTCGGTGGAGAGCGCCGTTGCGAGATATGTCCAGATTAAGTAACCGATCGCGGCGCCGATCGGCAAAGCGAGGATCGCCAGAAGGACAAGTTCTCCCAGCAGGACATAAGCCGTTTCAATCTTCGTAAAACCCAACACCCGCAAGCTGGCGAGATCGCGTTGCCGCTCGATAAACGCAATCCGCGCGCCATTATAGACAACGCCTGCGGCGATGATGATCGAGAACAGCGTCATGATATCCCGAAATGCGCCGGGACCTTCGTCGATCATACGTTGGAAATTTTCATACGCCTCGCGCCGCAGGCTGACGCCGGCGATCATGGGAATGTTTTTTAGCCCGTCATAAACCGCCTCGCGTTTTTGTTGATCGATTTTGAGATAGGCGCCGGAGATGCGGCTCGGTTCTTTCAGACGCCGGTTCAGCGCGCTCATCTCCATATAGGCAGGCGTTCCGATCAGGGCTTCAATGATTCCAACCACGGGAATTTCGAGCGTCGGCCGGCGTCCTTCGCGCATTTCAACCGTCAACACATCGCCAGGGGATATCTTGAGAATTTTCGCCAGCTGCTGAGAGACAACAATGCCGTCTCCCGCAATATCGACTTCCCGGAGATCTGCATCCACCGCACGGTTCAGGACTGGGTTCTCGGGCAGGCCCGTAATACCGCCGAGATAGTCAATGCGGTCATGCTTGAACAGGACAGCGCTGGAGCGGAATGGCTCGACCAGCGTCACACCGTCAACACTGGTCAATTCAAATACGGTTTTTTCGGAAAGTGGTTCGACAAAAGTGACGAGGACATCGCTTCGGTCGATAACATTGAAACTGACGTCAACCATATAGTCGGTTGCGTCCTGGTTGAAGCGCATCATCACTGCAAGTCCCATTGCAGCGCCGATCCCGAAAGCCGTGAGGAGCGCGCGCGCGGGCTGGCGTGAAAGGCGCCGCAAAATCATTCGGCTCGGTTGATCAAGGCGCCGGCTGAGGGCTTTAAGCGCGCCATTGCCCCGCGTGTATTTGGGCGGCGCCGGCGGGCGCATGGCGACGGCGGGGGTCAGTTCAATAGCGGACCGGACCGCAAAATAAGCGCCGGCCGCAGCGGCGACAGCGCTGATCGCGAGTGCGATTCCCAAGGTTGAGAAATCGGGGACAAAAACCAGAAACGGAAATGTGTAATAATTCTGGAAGACCGTCGCCATCCACCGGCCGAGCCATAGCCCGCCGCCCCAACCCACAAGGGCGCCGCCAATGGCGATGGCGAGCACAAATTTTAGATAGTGCATTGCGACGTCGCGATTTGAATAACCAAAGGCTTTGATCAGCCCGATCTGCTCGCGTTCGGTCTGTACGAGCCGCGTGATGACGATGTTCAGGAGAAAGACCGAAACTGCGAGAAAAATTGGCGGCATGACGCGGCCCATGGTTTTCAGCTGTTTTAACTCCTCGACCAGATATTTGTTTGAGATCTGATCGGCGCGAGCGATCGCGCCGGTGGCCCCATAGGGCGCCAGCAGTTGATCGAGCTGGTCAATTAAGCTCTGTTCATTGGCGCTGCGTGACAGGGTCAGGAGAGCTTCGTTGAAGGCGCCGTCAAGGTCGTAGGCGGCCTCCATCGCTTCTTCGTTCGCCCAGAGAACGGCAAAACGGCCGGGATCAACCACGAAGTCGCCTGGCGGCAGCGCATAAATGAACTCCGGCGATTGTGCGATCCCGGCAATGACAAACTCATGCTGCACGCCGTTCATGGTTACAGAAAGCCGATCGCCCGGTGAAAGGCCGTGAGCATCGGCAAAAGCTTTCAGTAAAAGCACTTCATCGTTGTGCGTTGGCGAGATCATCCGTCCGGCAGAGAGATAGACATCATTAATCGGCGCTGCTGCCTGGGGATCGAAAGAAAGCACGCGGGCGCTGATCGGCGCAGATGAGCCCGGCAGACTGACGAGCCCGCCGCCATTGATCCGGCCTTCGACATCATTAACGCCGGGCAGGGCGCGCAACTGAGTCAACAAGTGGTCCGGCGCCCGTTTCGCCGGGGCAAACATGTCGGCGAAGCGATAGCGCTCGTAATAGGTGCGCATGGTTTCATCGAGCGAAATCATCATGCCGTGCGACATCACGAAAAGCGAAATGCCCGAAGCGATCACAAGAATAATCGCCGCCGCCTGGCCCTTGATGCGCCAAAGGTCGCGGATCAATTTCCGGTCAAGAATGCTAGTGAAACTCAACACTTTCCTCACCAGCTGATGTCTTCTGCTGAGACTTTTGTCTGATTGCGTACCACGTCGCGAATTTGTCCGTCCGCAAAATGGATGACGCGGTCGGCCATGGCGGCGGTGGCGGCGGCGTGCGTGATGATCAACGTTGTCGTGCCAAGCCGTTCATTCAGACTCTGCAATGCCTTTAAAACGCCAACACCGGTTTTGCTGTCGAGGGCGCCTGTCGG
>JBCBSY010000192.1:0-4787 GCA_039818925.1 Pseudomonadota bacterium
TTACGATCCCGGAAGGACGTTTTGCTTTTGACCGCTCACTCAGCCTCACGGTCGATGGCGTCACCTTGCGCGGCGCCGGTATGGACAAATCCGTTCTCACCTTTGCCGGCCAGGTCGCCGGCGCCGAGGGGCTGCTTGTGACGGCCAGCGACTTCACCATTGAAGACCTGGCCATCGAAGACACCAAAGGCGATGCGTTGAAGATTTCAGAAGGTGAGAACATTGTCATCCGCCGGGTGCGAACAGAATGGACGGGTGAGCCAAAAACTGAAAACGGCGCCTATGGCATTTACCCGGTGCAAGTCAAAAACCTATTAATGGAAGATAGCGTCGCCATTGGCGCATCGGACGCCGGGCTTTACATCGGCCAATCGCAAAATGTGGTGATCCGAAACAATCGCGCCGAATTTAATGTCGCTGGCATCGAGATTGAAAATACATTTGATGCAGACGTTTACGGCAATGTCGCAACCAACAACACCGGCGGCATCCTTGTCTTCAACATGCCGAACCTCAAGCAGCCGGGCGCGCGCACGCGTATTTTCAACAATGAAGTTTATGAAAACAACACGCGCAATTTCGGTCTCGAAGGAACTGCCGTCGCCTCCATCCCCGCCGGGTCCGGCATTGTCGTTAACTCCAACGATGATGTGGAAATCTTCGACAATGACATCCGCGATAACAAGACATCGAATGTGATCGTCACCAGCGTCTTCGCCTCTGGTCTTGCAACGGAAGGCATGAGCGACGACTTCGACCCCTACCCCGCCGGGATTTATGTCTATGGCAATCGCTTTGAGGGTGGCGGCGACAATCCGGACGGGCTTGATCTTCAGGCGCTGAAGCTAGCTGTCTCAGGGCCGCTTGGCAGCCTGCCGGACGTTCTCTGGGATGGCTATGTGGACCCGGCCCTTTCCGGCCCGGCCGATGTGTTGTGCGTGCAAAACGGTGAAGCACAGATTCTGAATGTGGACAGCCCCAACGACAACAAGAACCCGCGCATTGCCGAAGATGGCTTGCATGATTGCGCGTTTGAAAAACTTCCTGCCGTCTCCTTGACCGGAGCCTTGTCCGATCTGTGATGCTTCGGGCGCTCATATGTTCGGGATTGGGTTTCATCCTCGCGGCGTGTTCCGGCGGCGAGAGCAATACGCCCGTTTACCACGAATCGGAAAATCCTGAGCGCCTAAGCGAATGGGGCATGCTGTCGATCGAGGGTGCGGCGCTGACGCTTGGCGAAGGCGTCACGCCTTATGATCTGGCGACGCCGCTTTTTTCAGATTACGCCCTGAAGCTTCGCACGGTCTGGATGCCCGGCGGCGAGCCGGCGCTCTATAATGAAAACGCAACCTTCAACTTCCCTGTCGGAACCGTCATCACCAAGACATTTTACTATCCAAAAGCCAGCGCCGAATGGACCGGCGATGTCGCAATCGACCGCCCGCGCAGCGTCAATAACCGTGCGATGGCGCTGGACAATCTGCGGCTGGTGGAAACGCGCCTGCTGGTCCGTCGTGACAACGGATGGAGCGCCCTGCCCTATGTCTGGAACGATGAGCAAACCGACGCAGTGCTTCAACGCACGGGTGCGGTTATCCCCATGACGTTGCATCGTGACAGCGACACAATTGAACCCTTTGCCTATATTGTACCGAACGTGAACCAGTGCGCCGGATGCCACGCAACCAACGCCACAACCAAGGCAATTGAGCCGATTGGCCCGAAAGCACGCCATCTCAATAAACCGTCAAGCTTTGCCCCGGGCTTTAATCAACTCGATCACTGGATCGCTAAAGGCCTGCTCGTTGGCGACATCGAAACGCCGGCGCCGCGCAACGCCGACTGGACAGACACGGGTGAAAGCCTTGACGCCCGCGCCCGCGCCTATCTCGACGCCAATTGCAGCCATTGCCACAACCCCAACGGCCCGGCGGACACATCCGGTCTCAACCTGGAACCAGACGCCGCCGGCCCGGCGCTTGGGGTATGCAAAGCGCCTATTGCAGCAGGACGTGGAACCGGCGGCAGGGCGTACGGGATCGTTCCGGGACGACCCGACCTTTCAATTACGGTGTTCCGTATGGAAACAATTGATCCCGGCGCTATGATGCCGGAACTTGGCCGCGCCGTCGCCCATGATGAAGGCGTGAAACTGATCGCCGAGTGGATCGCAGCCATGGAAGGGGGCTGCAGCTAGGCGCTGCTTGCTTTTGAAGCACGATTGACCTTAGTTTCCCGTCATTCATTCCGTCGCTGACATCAGGCTGGCGTCCGTCGATCATGATTTTTTTCGATACTTACTTCCGCGTCGCCGCCGCAACGCTTTTGCTGATTCAGATTATTTTGATTATACGCGACGCTTGGGATGTGCGGCCGGCGCGCTTCGGCGCCCTCCTCTGTATCGGCTTGCTAGACGTCGTTGGATCAGACAATTCGACCCATATCGATGTGCCCCTGGCGCTGCAATACGTTCTCTCAGCCTTCTCGATGACCACCGCCATTTTCATCTGGTGGTTTAGCCTCTCGCTTTTCAATGACGAATTCCGCCTCCGCCGCCTTGAATGGAGCGTCGCCGCGGTGTGGTTTATCCTCGGTCTCTTTAATTACAATGCTTTTGTACAGCAGGAGCCGTTGCCGCATTTTTGGGCGGCGCTCAGCCGGACTGGGATCGCTGTCGTTCTGGTTGCGCACATCGTCTATACAGCGCTTGCCGGGCGTAGATCCGATCTTGTGGAAAGTCGGCGTCGTGTCAGAACCCTTTTCGCCTTTTCCATCGCCGCACTGTTTCTGACGGACCTTATCACAGAATACGCCTTTGGCTTTCATGCCGAACCAATTTGGGCCAGTATGCTGAAACACGGCGCCTATTTCTTCGTCATCTTATGGAGCGTATTGTGGCTGAATAAGCTCGACAAGCGGGTGTTGATGTTCGACAAGCCTGCGCCCGCGACGGCTCCAACGGCGCCGGCCCTATCGCCGAAGGAAAAACTGCTCCACGAAAAGCTCATCGGGATCGTTGAAGGCGACAAAGCCTATCTGGAGCCGGAGCTTTCCATCGCCGCCCTCTCTGCGCGGATGGAAGCCCCGGAGCACCAGGTGCGCGCCCTCATCAACAAGGCGATGGGATACCGGAATTTCCGGTCCTTTCTGAACGGATACCGCATGAGCGAAGCAAAAGCGGCGCTTAGTGATCCGCAAAAGGCGGCGCTGCCGATTCTCACCATCGCGATGGATTCGGGCTTTGCCTCTCTGTCTTCCTTCAACCGGGCGTTCCGTGACGCGGAAAACGAAACCCCCACCGCCTTCCGTCAGCGCGCCCTCAGCGGAACATAGGGGTTCAATTCCAAAAATCGCCAGTCATTTCCGAAAATGACGCGGTTTTTCCGGCCTCGCGGAGCCTTCGCGACGTGGTTGTGCTGGATCGGGCGAAGTTGAAATTCGCTCGAGGACCGAACTCATGGAATTGTTGACCTGGTTTGCAGAAGCCGTCATGCGCCGCGCCCCACAGACATTCCAGATCGAAGGCGTCCGCTATTTGACCGGTTCGATTGGGGTCTTTCTGATCGTCTGGGTGTTTCTTGGGCGGCGGCTCGCCGCCCGCAAGATCCGGCCGCATCAGCCAAAGGCCAGTCAGATCCGGCGGGAATTCCTCTATTCCGCCTCAACGATTGGCGTGTTTATGCTCATGGGCGTCTTCGTTTATGAGGGCGCGGCTGGAGGCCTATTCAAGTTCTACTCGGATGTCGGCCAGTATGGCTGGGGATATCTGGTGTTTTCGGTCATCATGCTGGCGCTCTTTCATGATGCGTATTTCTACTGGACCCACCGCCTGCTCCATCATCCGAAGCTGTTCCGCCACTTTCACGCCGTCCATCACCGGTCGCATAACCCGACCCCGTTCACGGCCTATTCCTTTGATGTCGGCGAAGCCGCGGTCAACTTCATGGTCATTCCCATCTATTGCCTGATCGTGCCCATGCACGACATCGCCACCATCGCCTATATGTGGCTGATGATCGTCCGCAATGCGCTCGGCCATTGCGGGTATGAACTGATGCCGAAGGGCTGGACCCGCAACCCAATCCTCAACTTCTCCACCACGATCACGCATCACGATATGCACCACGAAAAAATGACCGGAAATTACGGGCTGTATTTCACCTGGTGGGACAAGTGGATGGGCACCGAGCATGAAGATTATGAAGCGCGGTTCGATCAGGCTGTTGGGCATACTGCCAGGGCGGAATCCAGAGCGAACGGACGTGCCGTGCCTGCAGAGTGAGCTGAGATGTGAAGATATGCAACTCAAGCACCCAGTCTAAGCCTTGAGACGGCAGGCCACATTCTCTAACTTTGAAACTACCCGCCGGAGCTGGGATACAGTATGTGGGCTTTGATCAGATATGAGCCAAGGCGAGGTCTTGAAAACTACATGGCGAAAGGTTTGGGTCTTGTCCTGCTCTCAATGCTCGCGATATACACCGGCTTTTGCGGCGTCTTATATGCAATGCAACGGCATTTGCTTTACTACCCAACGCCCAAAGTTGAACGAAACGATGCAGAAGCCATTTATCTGAGCAATGACCTTGCCCGAATAAAAGTCTGGAAGGCTGGCGGCGAAAACAGACATGCGGTCATTTATTTTGGCGGCAATGCCGAGCAGGTTGCTCGAAAGATCCCGTTTTTCAAGCAGCATTTGTCTGGTTACGACCTCTATCTGATGAATTATCGAGGCTATGGCGGCAGCACGGGATCGCCAAGCGAAACCGCACTCTATCTTGATGCTT
>JBCBSY010000193.1:0-4782 GCA_039818925.1 Pseudomonadota bacterium
AACGCGCGGCGATGCAAAGCCCGCCTATATTTCTTGACCCGCCGCGCCGTCGCGGCCTGTCATTCGGCCGCCGGTTCAGCGCGCGCGAGGTTGCGATCGGCGCCACGGGGGGACTGGTTTTGATGACCGCCGCGACGGCCCTTCTGGCGCCGATCGTTTTGCCTGCGGCGTTTGACTCACGACTTACGCAGCCGCCCCCCGCGGCCGCAACCGAAGAGACAGCGACACCGGAACCGTCATCCGCAACCCCTGTAACGTTAGCGACGTTGAGCGCATCGGCAGCGGCAAATAATCCGACTACAGAGTTAATTAATCCATCAGTGTCGGCGCAAGAACCGCTGGGCGTAAACAGCGCAGATGTCGATGACCAGCTCTTCCCCGCCATTGATGGGCCCGCGTCGCCTCTAGAGGCAGACAATAGCGATGCTGCTGCGCCGGCCGGAGACGTCCGAGGCGCCGACAGCGACGCCATGGAAAATCTTATCGCCGCTGTTAGTGCGGACGCGTTAGACGAGGCTGCTTCGATCAGTGAGATTGAACCGCTGCCGGCGGCGGTCGCTGAAAACACCTATCTTGGCAACTACTTCAAGGAGTGTGTTGAATGCCCGGATATGGCGGCCCTGCCCGCCGGTTCATTTGAAATGGGTGCGCGGGCGGGCGAGACCACGCGCGGACAGGCGGAACGCCCCGCTTTCACGGTGAGCATTTCAAAACGCTTCGCTATTGGCACGCGAGAAGTCACTTATGCGCAATGGGACGCCTGTGTTGCAGATGGCGGTTGCGCCCATGCGCCGAGCGATCACGGGTGGGGGCGCGGCAAGCAGCCTGTCGTAAGCGTGTCCTATGCTGACGCGCTCGCCTATACCGCGTGGCTCTCCGAGAAAACCGGCCAGCCCTATCGCCTTCCAACGGAAGCGGAATGGGAATATGCGGCCCGGGCTGGCGGCGGCGGCGCATTTGCTTTCGGGGATGATGTGACCACCCGACAGGCGAACTTCAACGGGGAGTTTCCTTATCGCGGCGCGCCGCAAGCTTTCCGTAAACGGACGACCCCGGCGGCGAGCTTTCCACCCAATGCTTTTGGTTTATTTGATATGCATGGCAATGCCTGGGAATGGACCGCCGATTGCTGGAACGCCAGCCATGCGGGGGCGCCCGTCGATGGGTCCGCCCGGACTGGCGGCGACTGTTCGCGCCGGGTTTTAAAAGGCGGCGCCTGGAACACCGGCGCCTGGCGCCTGCGCGCTGCGCACCGTATCGCCAAGCCGCAAACCGCCCGGGAATTCGACAATGGCTTTCGCGTCGCCCGGGATCTGGACTAATCAATTCCGGTCAGCTGCAAACAAGCCAAGTCTGTGCGCTTTTGCGATTGCCAACGAAAGCACCGGACAGGTGTTCAACCAGTCTCTCGGCCGTTTCAAAGCCCGGTCTGCAAAACTCGCAAGGTCAACCTGGTCTGACAAGATTGAGGGGGCCGCTCACGATTTGACCGGCGTCGGCGCATTCCGGGCGGTATCGACCCACCCCGGATTGGCGAATTCAGTTAGCCGGCACGGTCGGCTAGTCGCTTAAAGCTTAAAATTATCAGTGCTTTATCTCGATCACCCAACAGAATTGACTTGGCTGCGATAATAACTTACTAACCAGTCAGTTATTAAGGGACCATAATGCAGCGCGCTCGCACGCAAGAAGCGAAAGAAGAACGCCGGCAGGCCCTGCTCGCCGCGGCGCTGGATGAGTTCTTCGAGCGTGGTTTCGCCGCCGCCCGCATGGACGACATCGCCGCCCGGGCGCAGCTGTCGAAGGGCGCGCTGTATCTCTATTTCGATTCCAAAGATGCGCTGTTCTCGGCATTGGTGGAAACATATGCCTTGCCGAATGTGGCGCGGATTGAGAGCTTTGCGCAAAGCGGGATTTCAGGTTTGCGCATGTTATTGCGCATGGCGCCGTCGCTGATCCGTGAAACGCCGCTGCCGAAAATCATGAAAATCCTGATTGCCGAAGCCGCCGCTTTCCCTCAGATGGCCTCCGCCTATCGTGAGACTGCAATCGAGCGTGTACTGAACGCTTTGGCGGCGATGCTGGCGCGGGCGAAAAAGGCTGGCGAAGTTGATATTGGCGATCCGGCGTTGACGGCGCGGCTTGTTGTTTCCCCTATGGTGATGTCCGCCATCTGGCGCGTTTCATTTGAGCATGACCCGCAAGCGCGGGTGGATCTTGATGCTCTGTTCTCCGAGTATGAGCGGATATTGATGCGTGCGCTTGGCGCCAAAGACATGGCGCTCCCGTGAGCATCAACGATCAGGTAATCCGGATACTGGTCTTGGGCGCGGCTATCGCGGGCCTCGGCGCCTGCGAGGTCCGGCAGGACGATGTTTATGTTGGTTATATCGAGGCGGAGTATGTCTATGTCGCCGCGCCCGAAGCCGGCTGGCTTGTCGAAGCGCCATTGGCGGAAGGCGATGTGGTGCGCGAGGGCGATACGCTATTCACTCTAGACAATGAACGCCAGCGCGCCCTCTACGACATGGCGGCTGCGCAGCTCGAAGAAGCGGGCGCCCGGGCCGCCAACATTGAAACTGGTGCGCGCCCCGAAGAAATCGCAAGACTGGAGGCGCAATTTTCAGAAGCAAAGGCGACGCTTGAGCTGGCGCGCCGTGAGCGCGATCGGTGGATGCCGCTCGTGGATGAGGGCAATGCTTCGCGCGCACGGGGCGATCAAGTGACTGCCGATTACGAAGCAGCGGAGGCCCGTGTAAAAGCGGCGGAAGACGCCATTAAAGTTGCACGCCTTGGGGGGCGTGATGCGGAACGCGACGCCGCTGGCGCGGCGCGCACGGCGGCGGAGGCGGGTCTTGCAGAGGCGGCGTGGCGCTTACGTGAGCGCGTCGTCACCGCCCGCCGATCGGGCCGGATTGAAGAAGTGTTTCATCGCGAAGGCGAGATGGTCGGCGCGGGCGCGCCGGTGCTGGCGGTGCTGCCGGAAGACGGGCTGAAGGCGCGGTTTTTTGTTCCGCAAGACGCGCTTACCGGCTTTCAGGTGGGTGCAAACGTCCAGTTGCGCATCGACGGTCGCGCCGAAACCGTTCCCGCCCGGATCACCCACATCGCCAGCGAAGCGGAATTCACCCCGCCGGTGATTTACAGCGCGGAGTCACGCGAAAAATTGGTGTTCCTGATTGAGGCCAAACCAACAGATACAGCGGTGAGCGCCTCCTTGCGGCCCGGATTGCCGGTGGATGTCGTGGCGCCATGACGAAGGTGCACGCTCAAGATCTCGCCATCGATGTACGCGGGCTTGTCAAAAAGTTCGGCGAAAAAACTGCGGTCGACGGGGTCGATATCCAGATGCCAAAGGGTGAAGTCTGGGGATTTCTCGGGCCGAACGGATCCGGCAAGACCACGACCATTCGAATGATCTGCGGCCTGTTGCGGCCGACGCAAGGGGAAGGCCGGTGCCTTGGTTTCGACATCGCTGACGACGCGGCCCAAATAAAGCGCGCCACCGGTTACATGACACAGAAATTCTCGTTCTGGGGGGATCTGACGATCCGTGAAAATCTGGAGTTTGTCGCGCGGCTATACCGTATGCGGAACAAACAGGCCCGGGTCGATGAAACGCTTGCAGGGCTGGGATTGACGAAACGCCAGCATCAGCTCGCGGGCGCCTTGTCCGGCGGTTGGAAACAACGGCTGGCGCTGGCGGCCGTCACCATGCATTCCCCGCGCTTGCTCTTGCTTGATGAACCGACCGCTGGCGTTGACCCACAGGCGCGGCGCGATTTCTGGGAAGAAATTCACCGGCTCTCTTCCGACGGCATGACCGTTCTGGTGTCTACGCATTATATGGATGAGGCTGAACGCTGCGACCGCATCGTTTATCTCGCCAATGGCCGGCTCGTGGCGCGCGGCAGCGTCGCTGATATTCTGAAAGAGTCGGGGCTCATTACTTATCGCGCGGAGGGCGAGGGGGTGCGCCGGCTGGCGTCAGCGCTGAAAGGCCGGCCCGGCGTCGAACACGCCGCCTATTTCGGCGCGGCGCTCCATGTCAGCGGTGTTAATCGTGCGCTGCTTGAGGCCTCCCTGCATGAGGAAGGCGCCGGCGATGTTGAATGGCGTGAGGTGCGCACCAGCCTGGAAGATGCGTTTATCGCGCTGATGGCGCGAGCCGGCGAAGACGCCCGGGTGCATGCATAGTGGGCGCGCGGGAGAGCAGCGGCGGCGTTGCGGACCGTATCGGCGCGGTCTTCATGAAGGAGCTGGTGCAGATGCGCCGCGACCGGCTGACCTTCGGCATGATGTTCGCCATCCCGGTGATGCAGCTCCTGCTGTTCGGATTTGCGATCAACACCGATCCGAAGGACCTCCCGACCGCGGTTCACGTGGAAGAGCAGACGCCGATCGTGCGTACCCTGCTGCAGGCGCTGGAGACATCGGGATATTATGAGATCGTCATGGAAAGCCCGGATCCGCGCGAGAGCGATGCGCTGCTGGCGCGGGGCGCGGTGGCGTTCGTCATTTCCATTCCCGCCGGTTTCACGGAAAGGCTGGTGCGGGGTGAGCGTCCGCAATTGCTGATTGAGGCCGACGCGTCCGATCCTTCCGCTTCGTCAAACGCTATCGCCCGCGCCGAAGCGATTTTCTCGCGTGCGTTGCGTCATGACCTAAAAGGCCCGTTGGCCTCCTTAAACGCGTCGCCGGCGCCCTTCGATCTGGTGGTCCACGCGCGCTACAACCCAGAAGCCGTCACCCAATATAACATCGTACCTGGACTATTGGGCG
>JBCBSY010000194.1:0-4777 GCA_039818925.1 Pseudomonadota bacterium
CGCCAGAAAACATGCGGTGTCGCCCGCATCAGATCCCCTGCTTTGCCGCCATTTAAGCGCCAATACTCTGTGATATTCTCACAGCTATGCCCTAAAGTCTAACGGGAATCAAACCGTTCGCCGCCCGTAGCGGGCGCCCCATCGCTGTCGTCATCTTCTGCGGGAATTGCATAACTGCCGCTCAACCAGCGGTGAAGATCCACATCCGCGCATCGCTTGGAGCAAAAGGGCGCAAATTCTTCCACGCAGGCTTTGCTGCAAATCGGACATTTGGGCGTCTTGGCGCCAACATTATCATTGCTCGCTGAGCTCAAAGCCCTGCTCCATTTCTGACATTCCGGCAGTGATTTCGAACCGCGCGCCGAAGCGCTCCACTAGCCGTTCGGTCCAACGCGATTGCAACGCCAGATAGGCGTTCACGTCTTCTCTAAGGATCAGGTGATAGCGCGCCGATGGGGCGGACCGCAAATTGCGTTCAAGCCCCGCAATCGCGCGTTTCGCGAGCGCGTCCACGGTAAACCGCCGCCCGGCCACTGGATCGCATGCAGCGGTTTCAGTGAAGCGGTCAAGTAGCGACAATTCACGATGCGGCGCGTTAAAACTGAACAAGCCCGATTTTGAGAAGCTTGCCGCTCCTGCGCCTTCCAGCCGGCTCAGCGCCTTATGCAAGTGATCGCGAAACCTGTTGCGGCCTGCGTCACTTGTGATTTCGGGAAAGTCGATGACGATATGACCGCCAATCTTCCGTAAGCTGACCTGCCGAACGGCCTCATTCGCCGCCAGCAGGGCGACTTTCTCCCGAAGGCGCGCCGGCGACGAAGCAGAAAGCCCGCCCGTATCCACATCAATAGCGGTTAAAGCCTGCGCTTCATCAATTACAAGCCGTCCGCCATCCGATAACGCCGCTACCCGGTCAAACGCCGCTTCGAATTCCCCGTCCACGCCATTGGCAACAAACAGCGACACTGGATGCGTTTCATGCGCCGCGGCGTGAAAGCCTGCTGACTGCAGGACCCGGCTCGCAGCCCCGTCATCAACCAGCAATTCATCTGCATCGCGGGCGACGGCTTCAGCCGCGTCAAGGACGGGATCGTTGTAAGGAGGCATGCGCCCTGGCGCACCGCTGTGCATCGCGCCAGCAAATCTTAAGAGAGCGCCTTTGCCCTGACGCGGCGGGGATTTGATGTCTACCGCCAGCAGCGCCCCTTCGACACAAGCGGCGGCGTTCGATTTTTTGAGCGGCAGGAACGCGTCTTGCCCATCGCCAAGGTCAAGAAAGGCAGCAGCGAGGCCCGGATCAACACGCATCACCCGGCCTGCGAAGCGGCGCCCAGCCCGCGGAAATTCATCTATCTTTTCATCGCCGCGCGCCGGACCGAACCAAACTTTCCAGACAACATCGTCAATCAGCAACGCTGCACGCGTTTCAGCAGCGCCGCACTCAATGATCGCGCGTTTCACCTCTGTCAGCTTTCGTTATTGCGCCATCCGGCGCCGGACAACAGATTCGCAACTTCATAGACCGGCAGCCCGACGACGTTTGGATGCGAGCCGATGATCGACACGATGTGTTTGGCGAACAGTCCCTGGATCGCGTAACCGCCCGCTTTGCCCTTCCATTCGCCGCTGGCGACATATTCATCGACTGCTGCGCGATCGAGCCTTCTGACCTTCACCCGGGTTTCTACGACGCGCGTGAGGAGCGCCGATGACGGGGTGGCTAGCGCAATGCCGGAAAACACCCGGTGACTGCCGCCAGACAGCATGGCCAGGCAATCGCGCGCTGTTTGTTCGTCTTCAGCCTTCGGGAGTATGCGACGGCCGCAACCAACGACCGTGTCCGATCCCAGCACAAGCGCCCCAGCGTGGTCTCTAGCCACAGCCGCTGCTTTTTCTTCAGCCAATCGCAGTGCAAGCGCGCGCGGCGTTTCCCCGGGCTCAGGGGTCTCATCAATGTCGGCTGGAATAATCTGGTCGGGAACCACCCCGATCATTTCTAACAACGCTTTGCGTCGCGGGCTCGAACTCGCAAGGATGAGCGGCGCGCCCATGACGGCGCCTATTTAAAGCGGTAGGTGATGCGGCCTTTGGTCAGGTCGTAGGGCGTCATTTCCACGAGCACTTTGTCGCCAGCCAGCACACGAATGCGATTCTTGCGCATCTTGCCCGCCGTATGGGCGATAATCTCGTGATCATTCTCGAGCTTCACGCGGAAGGTCGCATTTGGCAACAGCTCCTCAACAGTGCCTTCAAACTCGAGTAATTCTTCTTTCGCCATTCATGCCTCAACAAATAGATGTGACCGGACCGGTCCAAAGGACCTCCGGTTTCGGCGGGAACATGGTTGGGAACGGGCTGAAAATCAAGGGTTTTCGTAGAGTTCAGGAAATCTGGCCGCCAGCTTTTCGCGCAAGGCGTCGCGCACCCGCACATAGGCGGCAAGGACCGCTTCGCGCCCGCCGCGCTCCTCCGACGGGTTTTCCACGTCCCAGAACTCAATCGCCGCACGGGGCAAGTGGCGGCGCGCTTCCATGGCCGCCTCCGGCGTCAGCGCGATGAAGGCGTCAAAGCTCGAAAGATCGACATCTTTCAGTGTCTTCGGCGCATGCCCCGCCATCTCAACGCCGAGATCGCCCATCACCATTTCTACAAATGGATCGAGCCCGCCCTCATACACCCCGGCGGAATCGACTTTCATTTTGTCACCCGCCGCAAGGCGCAAAAGCGCCGCCGCCATGGGGGAGCGCACAGAATTCATATTGCATGCAAAGAGTACGGATTTTGTCATCTGGTCCTCATCGCATGTGAAAACTGCAGATCAGGGTGAACAACCGCCGGGCCGTGTTCTGATCCATTTCGATTTTGTCTTTCAGGCGTTCCTGCAAGATTTCCGAGCCCTCATTGTGCATGGCCCGGCGAGCCATATCGATCGTTTCGATCTGCGCCGGCGCTGCGTTGCGGATTGCATCATAATAGCTTTCGCAGAGTAGAAAGTAGTCCTTGATGATTTTTCGGAACGGCGTCATCGAAAGGTGCACCTGTCCCAAGGCTTTGCCGCCGGCCTTGCGCACATCAAATACCAAACGCCGCTCCACATTCGAAAGGTAGAGTTCAAACGGACCGCCCTCCACGCCGATCGGCTGGAAACGATTCTCTTCCAGCAGATCATAAATCGCGACTTTGCGCTCATGCTCGATATCTGCGGTGGCGGGCGCAAGCGACCGCTCGTCAAGATCAATCTTGACGATATGGTATTGATCTGCACCGCTTTGCGCGTCGGCCATGACTGCTCCGAATCCAGTCCTGAAGCCGTCTTAGCGGGCCGGGGCCGCCCCGTCACGGGGGGCGGCGCCATTCCTTCAAGCACAGCCGCAGTCCTTTCCGATTTCATGGATCATTAAACGAATCGACGAATGATGTCGTTATTCCTGCAGAGATGAGAGAAATCATGCGCCGCCTTCTTTGTTTAAGCGTTTCCGCTTTTGTGCTTGGCGCCCATGCGGCGGCGTCCCAGGAGGCGCCCGTCATTCCGGATATCGCTGCGGCCATGCTGGAAGCCGCCGAAGAAAGCGGCAATGCAGAAGAAATCGCGGCGGTGGCGCGCGCAGTGAAGGCGGTCTTTCCAGATTATGCGGCAGCGATTGACCAGTCGGCGCAAGCAATGATCGCCGGTTTATCGCCAAACGAAGGAACACCCGAGCCCCAGCAAACCGCAGCGGGCGATGCATCCAAGGAAACCCCGCAAGGGCTCCTCGCCGTTTCTCCGTGGGATGGCAAGATCAGCGCCTCCGGCGTTCTCTCCTCCGGAAACTCAGACAACGCCGCCGTCGGGGTCGCAATTGACGCCGCTCGCACGGATGGCGACTTCACCCACAATTTTACGGCCTATTTCGACCTTGGCGAGTCGAACAATGTCACCAATCAAAAGCGCTGGGGCGCCGCCTATCAGTTGGACTACAATTTCGGAGAACGCACTTTTGCCTATGGCCGCTTTGCCTATGACGAAGACGAATTCTCCGGTTTCGACTATCGTCTGTTTGCAGGCGCCGGGCTTGGCCATTTCTTTGTCAAATCCGACGCCGTCAAATGGAAGCTCGAAGGCGGCCCCGGCTATCGCTATTCACCGATCGACGACACCAGAGAAGTCGAACAGAATTTCGCCGTTTTTGCCGCCAGCGAACTTGACTGGGTAATCCGTGAAGGGGTCACGCTCGAACAGGATGTGAATGTCACCTGGTCATCGCCGACCACGACGCTGCAATCCGTGACGGCGCTTACCACCAAGATCTGGGGCGACCTTTCGACCGGGCTTTCCTTTGAATACCGTTTTGAAACTGACCCGCCGGAAGGCCGGGAAAACACCGACACTATCGCCAAAGCCTCGCTGATTTACGGGTTCTAGTTGAGCCGTCGCGCCTCTTGGCTTATCAGGCGGCGTTATGAGTAAAATCGTCGTCGTTGCCTTCTACAAGTTCTGCGCGCTGCCGGATTTCGCTGCGCATCAGGCGCCGCTGTTGGAGGCTGCGCAAAGCCATGATCTGTGCGGCACCATTCTGTTGGCCCCGGAAGGCGTTAACGGCACGATCGCGGGCCCGCGCGACGGGATCGACGCCATGCTGGCGCATCTGAAGTCCCTGCCCGGCTGCGAAGACCTCAGCTGGAAAGAATCCTACGCGGATGAAAATCCGTTCTACCGCATGAAAGTGCGGCTCAAAAAAGAAATCGTCACCATGGGCGTCACCGGGCTCGACCCGCAAACGAGCCATGAGCGCTATGT
>JBCBSY010000195.1:0-4765 GCA_039818925.1 Pseudomonadota bacterium
ACTATAATCGACCCGAAGGGAAACACTAATCCCTCCGCGCAAAAAATGCACTATTTTAGTTTATTGCAGTAAAAAATTCGCGGTGCAGTTGCGTAGGTAGTTATTAGATAACATTACGACAGAAAAAAGCGCTATTCTTTCGCGACGGCGCGCATCATCCGTTTACGCAACAACTTGCGCTTCGAGATGATCCATGAATGAGCTGATCAGCATCAGGAAGACATCAAAATCAGATTCGATATTTGCAATGGAAGCGCCGCCTGCAGCATTGCGATCCATTTGCAATGTGACGTCGCCATCCTGATCAATGTAAACCCGGCCGAATTTCACGTCGTTATTGAACTGATTAAGAACTTTGTAGCTTACGCCTCCGCCGTCCACTTCAAACAGCCAGGTCCGATAGGAAATGTCACCGTCAGGACCGACAACATCGATGCGAATATCGTAATCCGCGACTCGCACGAAAAGCGTGTTTGGGCCGACGTCTTGAACGGAATATCCTTGGGAATTGAGTTGCTGCTCAATCTCATTTTTTGAGATTTTAGCGGCGAAAGCCGGCGAAAGCGGCGCAAACGCCATCAATGTGACAGCGGCGGCGGCGAGAATTCCCCTCATGGACGTGACCCCTTTGTCCCAACGCGGTTAACAAGTCTTAATAGACGGCAAAATCGGCGGAAAATCAACGCTGATATGAGGTCAAACAGCGGCGCGCGCGCAGATTTTACGCAGCCTAGCGGGTTGATTTTCAAGAAAAATGGCAGGCCCTAGGGGAATCGAACCCCTCTTTCCAGGTTGAAAACCTGGCGTCCTAACCGATAGACGAAGGGCCCGCACATTGCCGCCGCTATGCAGCGGAAGCGCTGTATAGGCGCCCGCCCGCCGGCGCGCAAGCCCCATTTCTCAGCGATCTGCAAAGAATCGCCCTCCTCGCTCGCGCGCCATGATCCGACACTTCTGATCGGCTAGGTGTTGTCAAAGCGCGGGTGCAGCATCCGTTATCTGGACCTGGCCCGTGTCGCCGCCGCGCCAGTCATCCGCACGGATTTTTCCCGCTACATGGAATCGCCGCCCGGACCGCAAAATCTCCCCAAGCGGCTGGCCCTCCGCGCGAAAAGCAATCGCCCGGGCCGTTTCCCCAGTGTCGCTTTCAAGGGTCAGCGACAAATGCCCTTTTCCCACGACCTTTGGATACGCAGCGCGCATATTCAGCAATGCAAAGCTCGGCTCCGGGTTGCCAGGGCCATAAGGACCCGCCTTGTTGATAAGATCAGCAAAGCTTTTTGTTACAGCGCTTGGCGCCACGACGGCGTCGATATCAAACACGCGGTTGGTCCGGGCGACAACGACTGCGCGCGATAATTGTTCATTCAGGCGTTTTCGGAACGCGTCGATACGGCTTGCATCAATGGTTAGTCCGGCGGCCATGGCGTGCCCTCCGCCGGCGACCAGAAGCCCGGCTTCGCGCGCCTCGCCAATTGCCGCGCCCAGATCGACGCCGGTGATCGAACGCCCGGAACCTTTGCCCGCGTCTCCGTCAAGGCCGATGACAATGACCGGGCGGTCATAAATTTCTTTAAGACGCCCGGCGACGATGCCAATAACGCCCGGATGCCATCCTTCTCCCGCTGTCACGATGACGTCGTCGGCATGACGCTGGTTGCGCTCAATTTCGCGCTCGGCGGCGGCCTGCACCTCTGCTTCAATTTCCTGGCGCTCCGCATTCAGAACATGCAGCCGTTCGGCGAGGGCGTCGCGGCGCGCGGGGTCTTGCGTCGTCATCAACTCGAAAGCCAGATTCGCATGACCGATCCGCCCCGCCGCATTGATCCGCGGCCCCAGCAAAAAACCAAGATGATAAGTCGAGGGGGGACCTTTCACGCCAGCCTGAACGCCAAGCGCTTTGAGCCCCGAATTGCCCCCGCCGCCGAGCACTTTCAGACCCTGCGCCACCAGCACGCGCGTCAGTCCCGTCATGTCCATCACATCGCAGACAAGACCGAGGGCGGCGAGGTCCAGCAGCGACAACAGGTTCGGCTCCTGTCGCTTTTGGAAGAATCCGGCGGCGCGCAACTCCCGGTTGATTGCGACCAGCCCTATGAATGCGACCCCCGCGGCGGAGAGATTGCCCAGTGTCGAAACGTCATCGAGCCGGTTTGGATTGACCACGGCCGCCGCGCCTGCGGGCGGCGGTCCCGACATCTGGTGATGATCAAACACTACAATGTCGACGCCCGCCGCGGCCGCTTTCTCAATCGGCTCATGGGCTGATGCGCCGCAATCGACCGTGATAATCACATCGGCGCCGTCTTCTTTCAGTTTCAAAAACGCATCCGCTGAGGGACCATAACCTTCCGTGATGCGATCCGGCAGATAGATGAGCGTGGAAACGCCGATCTCATCAAAATAAGATTTCAGCAGCGCGGCAGCCGTTGTTCCGTCTACATCATAGTCGCCGAAGACGCCAATCGTTTCACCCTGCGTCACCGCGCGGGCAAGCCGGCTTGCGGCCCGGTCCATATCTTTCAACACGAACGGATCGGGCAGCGCTTCGCGTAAGGACGGGTGCAGATAGCGCGCGGCGTCATCAGCGTTGACGCCGCGCGCCGCGAGGATGCGCGCCAGCACCGGATCAAGCGAAAGCGCACCGGCGATGCGGGCCGCCTGCTCAGGATCTGCTTGGCGCAGCCGCCAATGCCGCCCGGACGCGGCCGCGCCCATGGCGGGCAGGTCCATCAGTGCGCTGGTGTGAAACTGGTCGGAAAGGGCGATTGAATTCATTCAGCAAAATGGCGGTGATTCGCCCTCAGGCGGGTGAACTGGATTTCCCAAATCAGGGCCTACCCGCTAGAACTAGCGCCGTGAACCCGCATTCTCGAAAAGGGGAAAACCATGCGCGCGATCATGATCGTCTTTTTCATCCTCCTGCCCTTTACCGCTGTCGCGCAGGACCCTGCCACCTCCGCGGACGAGCCTATCCGTATGGAAGATCCACATGGCGGGGCGGCGGTCTACATTGATGCGCGCCAAAAAGCGGCGCACGACCGGTGGGGATTTGCGGGCGCCTACCGGGCAGGCGACTTTGTCTATCTCTCCGGGGTGGTCGCCGGCGCCTGGCAGGGTGACCCAATCAACGAAGAGGAATTCAAGGAAACGCTCCGCCAGACATTCAATCGCGCGGATGAAGTATTCGAAGCTGCCGGCGCTGATATTGAGGACGTGGTTGAGATTATCTCATTTCACGTCTGGGACAGCCCGCTTTTCGACGGTGACAAAATCGCCCATCTGCGCGCCGTAGCAGACGTCAAGCGCGAATTCATGTCGGAGCCTGATCCCGCCTGGAGCGCGATTGGCGTTTCCGAATTGTTGCCGGACGCAGGCCTCGTTGAACTGCGTATGGTCGCCTACGCACCCGAGTAAATCACTTCGGGTCTTTGAAAAACGGCTCAACCGTCCCTTTCAAGGTAATCGTCAGCGGATTGCCGTGACGGTCGACGCTCTTTCCGGCGGCGATTTTAATCCAGCCTTCTGAGATACAATATTCCTCAACGTTGGTCTTTTCCGCACCGTTCAATCGGATGCCCACATCACGCTGAAATATTTCTTCCTGAAAATACGGGCTGCGCGGATTAACGCTCAAGCGATCGGGAAATTCATCAGTCATCAGAGGGTCTCGCTAACGGCGCGTACGGGCGCGGATATATCGGATGGTGCCGGTTTTCGAGCGCATCACCACGGTATGCGTTGAGACATAGCCGCGCTCCCATTTGACGCCGTCAAGCATGGTGCCGTTGGTGACGCCGGTCGCAGCGAAGATCACGTCGCCGGACGCGAGATCGCGCAAGCCATACTTCCGGTCAAGATCCGTGATCCCAAGCCGGTCCGCACGTCCGCGTTCGTCGTCATTGCGAAACACCAGCCGGCCTTGCATCTGACCGCCAACGCATCTGAGCGCCGCCGCCGCCAGCACGCCTTCCGGCGCCCCGCCCTGCCCCACATAAAGATCGATTCCGGTTGAAGCTTCTGTCGTATGAAAAACGCCCGCAACATCCCCGTCGGGAATGAGAAACACCCGCGACCCCATCTTGCGCGCGCCATAGATCAAATGTTGATGCCGGTCGCGGTCGAGGATGCACAGGGTAATGTCTTCCGTGCCCACCTCTTTGGCCTTGGCCAACGCAGCGATGTTGTCTTCAACGGGGGCGTCAAGATCGATCACGCCTTCCGGGTAACCCGGACCGCAGGCGATTTTGTCCATATAGACATCCGGCGCATTGAGGAGCGTGCCGCCCTGCGCCATGGCGACGACCGCCAGCGCGTTGGACATCGCCTTTGCAGTAAGCGTCGTTCCTTCAAGCGGATCAAGCGCAATGTCGACTTTCGGGCCTTCGCCGGTGCCGACTTTCTCGCCGATATACAGCATTGGGGCTTCGTCGCGTTCGCCCTCGCCAATCACCACCGTGCCGTCGATCTTCAACTTGTTGAAAGCTTCGCGCAGCGCCGTCACCGCGGCGTCATCCGCGCCTTCCTTGTCGCCATGTCCGATCATGGTCGATGCGGCGACGGCCGCAGCCTCGGTGCAGCGGCCTACCTCCATGGTCAGGACCCGATCGAGAAATAGTTCATCAGCCGACATGAGTATTATTCTTTCCGTTTCGTTCGAATTGGCGTGAAACTCTATTTTTCATCAGGCTGCACAGGCAGCCTGTCCCGGCGCTCTTGGGCGGCGGCTTCAGCGTCGCGATCGACCTGTTCTTGAAGTGCAGCT
>JBCBSY010000196.1:0-4760 GCA_039818925.1 Pseudomonadota bacterium
AAAGCTTCACGTATAGCGGCGATCCGCGGCGCGCGTTCGGCTTCTGGAACCCGATCAAAACCATCGCAATGATCAGCCCAGCGCGGATCCATATCCCCCTGATCGATACGCCCGCCGGGAAAAACCAGCGCTCCCCCGGCAAAAGCGATATCCGCATGACGTTCCACCATCAGCGCTTCAAACGCCGGCTTGTCGCGAAGCAGAATAATTGTCGCTGCCGGAATCAGGTCCTCAATCATCAAACAGACCCGTTTTCTTTTGCGCAAAAGGATAATCGTGCTTTGCATCAAGTATCTTGACGGCGCCGTACCCGCCCAGCGCGCTCGCCAAAACCGCCCCGGGCCATAAGAACCAGGGCAACGGATTAGAAATCAAGGTGATGAACGCGCCCAGAAAGATCGACGACGCTGCGACCATACCCAGCGGCGCCCAGCGAACGCCGATAAAAAGCGCCAGAAATGCAGCCACAAATGCGCCCGCGAACCATCCGCCTGCTAGAAAGGCGGCGTATTGTATCGAGCCCGCCGAGGCGCCCGCCAATGCAGCGCCGCCGCCTTCGACGGTTTTCGCCGTTGCAAAACCGGCAATGACAGCAATGATGATGGCGATGAGCGATCTGACCATAGAGAACTCCTTGCCAGAGGCTTTTAAACCGATCCTGGAAATGGAAAAGCGCTCAAAACAGCGCTACCTAAGAGCCTGATGCGCCCGGAAATTCTCACCCCGCTTTTTGCTGACATCACGTCGCTTTCCGGCGTCGGGCCCAAAATCGCTGCGCTGATCGGACGGGTCGCGGGGCCTCGTATCGTCGATTTGACGCTGACAGCCCCCACGGGGCTGGTCGATCGGTCGTTTCGGCCGACCGTCACCGATGCGCCGCCCGGGCGTATACTCACGCTTGACGTCACCGTCGACCGACATGACCCGCCGCCAAAGGGCCGACGATTGCCGTATAAGGTGATCTGTTCCGATGAAACAGGCTTTGTGACGCTCGTCTTTTTTCATGCCCGCGCGGACTATCTAAAAAAAGCGTTGCCTGAAGGCGCGCGCCGTCTGGTGTCGGGAAAAATTGAAGATTACGGCGGCGCCCGGCAAATGGCGCATCCGGATTATATTACGGATCCCGACAAACCGGACGAGATGCCGCTTCATGAAGCGATCTATCCATTGACGGCCGGCCTTTCGGCTACCGTCATGCGCAAAGCCGTCGCTCAGGCCATGGCGCGCGCGCCAGACCTGCCTGAATGGCAGGAAAAGGCCTGGCTCAAGGCGCAGAAATGGTCAAGCTGGTCCTGTGCCCTGAAAGCCCTGCATGCGCCGAAATCTCAAGAAGACTTGTCTTTGCTATCGCCAACGCGCCAGCGGCTTGCTTATGACGAGCTTCTTGCCAATCAGCTCGCGCTGTCGCTGATCCGAAAAGCACGCGTCAAATCAAGAGGACGCGCCTTTAAGGGTGATGGCGCCCGTATCGCCAAAGCAAAAGCCGCCTTGCCGTTCACGCTAACTACCGCGCAGAAAGACGCGTTAAGAGAAATTTTCGCGGACATGCACACTGATGAACGCATGGTCCGATTGCTTCAAGGAGATGTGGGATCGGGTAAGACCATCGTCGCCTTTTTCGCCATGCTGAACGCAATCGAATGTGGCGCGCAAGCAGCCCTGATGGCGCCAACGGAAATTCTCGCGCGCCAACATATGGAATCGCTCCTCAATTTGGCAACGGCGACGGGTGTCCGCATGGACATTCTGACCGGCCGCGACAAAGGCTCTGTACGGCGCGAAAAACTGGCGCGTCTACAAGCGGGTGACCTCGATATTCTGCTGGGCACCCATGCACTTTTTCAGGAAGACGTCCTGTTTCGCAATCTCGCCCTTGTGGTGATCGACGAGCAACATCGTTTTGGCGTCCGCCAACGCGTTGCGCTCACCCAGAAAGGGCCCAAACCCGATCTCCTCGTCATGACGGCAACACCTATTCCACGAACCCTCGCCCTCACCGCCTATGGCGATATGGACCACAGCCGCATCGCAGAAAAACCGCCTGGTCGAAAACCAGTCGACACGAGGACCATCCCCGCCAATCGCCTTGATGAGGTGATTGCCGGAGTTGAACGGGCCGTTCGGGAAGGCAATCAGGTCTATTGGGTGTGCCCGCTGGTTGAAGAATCCGACGTGATCGATCTGACCGCGGCAGAGGAGCGTTTCGAAACCTTAAAAGCCGTTCTGGGCGACCGCGTCGGACTGGTTCATGGTCGCATGCCCGGGCCGGAAAAGGACGCCGTCATGAACCGGTTCTATGAGGGCGCGCTTTCGGTATTGATCGCCACAACCGTCATTGAAGTCGGTGTCAATGCCCCCAATGCGACGATCATGATTGTTGAACATGCTGAACGTTTCGGATTGGCGCAACTTCATCAATTGCGTGGCCGCGTTGGCCGCGGCGAGAAAAAGTCCAGTTGTATTCTCATTTATAAAACTCCGCTTGGGGAAACAGCAAAAGCCAGGCTCAAAATTCTGCGCGAAACGGAAGATGGTTTTGTGATTGCCGAGGAGGATTTGCGCCTGCGCGGCGCCGGCGATTTTCTGGGCGCGGCGCAGTCAGGCTTTCCGCAATTCAAATTGGCGGATATCGCGGCGCATGCTGAGCTTCTTGCAGCAGCATGCGACGACGCCAAAATGATTATGGACCGCGACCCTACGCTAAAGAGTGAACGCGGCGGCGCATTGAGCATATTGCTTTATCTTTTTAGCAGGGACGACGCAGTAAAGCTGTTAAGCGCCGGCTAGGCTACCTTTTTCCACTACTGAATATGCGCTTGCGCAACGGGATTTTCTCGTCCTTTCGCGCTTCTTCCGCGATTGTTTCAAGCTTTCGGACAGCCGCATCGCCATCGGCATATTCCGGCGACACAAGCCCCAGTGAAAAGACGACTTTAGCGGCTTCTTCAACGGACATGTTTAAGACGCGCAGATCCTTGCGTGGAACAAACAGCAGAAAACCAGAAGTGGGATTAGGCACGGTTGGAATGAATATTGAAGTTAAACGCTCACCCATGTCGTCCAAACGCGCACGAACCTCGCCTTTTGTCTCGCCTACAACAAACGCCATGACCCAGGCGTCTTTTCGCGGATATTCAACCAACGCAACTTCCTTGAACGACCGGTCCGATTGCTGCAGCGCTGTCTCAAAAACATTTTTGAAAAACCCAAATACATTGCGCACGATCGGCACCGATTCGAAAAGTCTTTCACCGGCGCGAATGAATGATCGCCCAATAAAATTCCGGGCCAGCGCGCCAAGAATGACGATCGCGATGAAGGCGACGAAAACGCCGACACCCGGCAGCACCTGCAGCACCGACTCCAGCGTGCTGTCGCCAACCGGCAGGGTTCTTTTGACAAAGGTGTCAAGGCGCGCCATGGGCCCTGTAAACAAAAGGTAGAACAGCCAGATGGTGATGCCGATGGGCGCCACCACGACCACGCCAGCCAGAAAGTTTGACCAGAGACTGGAAAAAAAGCCCTGACTCTTTGGTTGAATCAACGGTCCATCTCCGGTTAATGCTGCGCGCCGGACTGTGGAATCCTTTGATTTTGTTTCGTTTTCTTCAGTCATGGCGTCATTTTACCTTAAGGCCCCACAAAAGCCTGACTTTAGCATATGCGCTTGTCCTGCACCCTCTGCAAGAGATCGATTTGCGAAGGCGATTTTTAGGCGCGCAATCGGCCTTTTGTTGTTGATTAGAGCTGTTTGGCCATAAATCTCCCTGTTGATCTTCGCGCCGCGGATGAGGATAAGGTCGAACTGCTATCAAACCCTTTCCGCCAGCCATTAACAAAAACAACTCCTGGATGTTCCCATGAAACCAGTTCGCAAGGTCGTCATTCCCGTCGCCGGTCACGGCACCCGTGTCCTGCCCGCGACAAAGTCAATCCCTAAGGAATTGTTGCCTCTGGTTGACCGGCCGCTGATTGATTACGTCGTGAACGAAGCGTTTGAAGCGGGAATTGAGCATGTGGTGCTCGTCACCGGCCGTGGCAAAAGCGCAATTGAAGACTATTTTGACCATGCTTTCGAACTCGAAGCAGGCCTCGAAACAAAGAAAAAAACCGCGATCCTTGAAAGCGTTCGCGCGGTGATCCCGAAAGCCGGCGCGCTTTCCTATACGCGCCAGCAAGCCCCACTAGGGCTTGGTCATGCGGTCTGGTGCGCGCGCGACATTATTGGCGACGAGCCCTTTGCCGTTTCACTGCCCGATGTTGTCATCGATGCAGGACCAGGATGTTTGCGTCAAATGGTCAGCGAGTATGAAAAAACCGCCGGCAATATCATCGCTGTTGAAAATGTCGCGCGCGAGGAGACCAACAAATACGGCGTTGTCGCGCCAAAGGGAGACATGACTGGAAAGTTGTTTGAAATGTCCGGCATGGTCGAAAAGCCAGAACCGGCAGTTGCCCCCTCAACGCTTGCCATTACCGGCCGCTATATTCTGCAGCCGGAGATTTTTTCATTGCTTGAAACAACGCCGCGCGGCGCCGGGGGCGAAATTCAGCTGACGGACGCAATGGATGCGTTGATGAAAACACAACCATTTTTTGCTTATGAGTATGATGGGCAAAGCCATGACTGCGGCGACAAGTTGAGCTGGCTAAAGGCCAATATCGCTCTCGGCCTGAAGCGCCCCGAATTTTCAGACGGCCTGAAAGCCTATATCAAAGACCTTGCCTGATCAGACGTAACAGTCAGTTGCCGATCAGAC
>JBCBSY010000197.1:0-4756 GCA_039818925.1 Pseudomonadota bacterium
GTGGAAGGGCGCCAATCAAAAGGCGCGCAAGGACTTCGCCGGGGCTTAAAGCCGTTTTCTGAGCGTTTGACCCGTCCGTCTTTCAACCCTACGACTACAAACGATTTCTGCAGACCAACGCAAAAGCGCCATGAGCCTTTCTCCGCAAAAACGCGAACGCCTCAGCGCCTTTTTGGGCGAGTTGCCTGTTGCGGTGGGACTGAAACTGTTTGCTGCATTGGAGGCGGATCGCGCCGCTGGCGGCAAGGGCCTGCCTCATAACGAAATCCTAAACGGCCTGCGCCGGCAACTGGTGGAGCGTGGCGCGCCGCCCCAACGCCGCCCGAGCGCGAAGCGGACATTCTTCTCGCCGTTTGAGGATTTCTTCATCACGGTCAGGACAGGCAAGAAAAAAAGGGCGCAAATTGCGCGCACCTCGCTGGACCCGATCTGGCGCGTGATGATGACCGACCCGGCGCTGACGGAGACCGCCATGGCCGCCGCAGCGCTTGACGACGCTTATGTGGCTGGCGGCGACGTCAAAGCCCTGGAGCGGGCGATGTTTCTTGCCGCTGAGGCGGGGCTTGGCCGGCTGGTGGCGCGGCTTAGCGAAAACCGCGAAACCCGCGAGACTTTGCAAGAAGAGCTGGGGGGCGAAAACGCGCTGCTGGATCTTGAAGAACTGCGTCGTCTGATCGAAGGCGTGGATGCGCTCAAGACCCTGCGCGTTCTTGTGCCCTCGCATTCTCCGGCGCTGACGGAGGAGCAGTATTACGATCTGCGGCAGCTTTTCTTATCGGTATACGAACAATCTCCGTCAATCGGGGCGTCTCTGCTGCTGGCGTTGAAAGGCAGGCTGGAATCGCCCTGGCGCGCGCTCGGGGTCTATTACCACCTTGCCCAAAGCGCGGACGAACGCTTGGCCGCCGCCCGTGAGACCGTCATGGTGTTGCCGGAAAGTCTGTTTGAAGACCTTGAAACCATGGCCCGGGCGCTGGAGCGCGCCGGGTCGGAAGCGCTCGATATTGAGGCGGTGACAGCCCGCCTTTCCTTATTTTCCGATTACGCTGACGGGCTTGCGCGCCAAGCTTCGCGGTCCGGCGATAATGTGTTCCTGAACCGAATCGAGGCCTGCCGCGACGTTGCGGCGGAAGCGCATGCGCGATTTGTAGAGCAAGCGCTGGCGGATTTGCGCGCGGTAATGCCCGTGCGTCATGCGGGCGCCTCCAGCCGGTTGGTGGCGCCCCGTCCAGACTTTTCCAAATTGCCTTTGCCTGACATGGTGGGCGCCGCGCAGCTTGCTGCGAAGTTTCTGGCGGCGGCCCCGGCGGATGCGCGCCGGCTTGGCGCTGATGCGCCGCTTAGTCAGGCCACACGCGATGACGCCGCCGGCAAGGCCAAAGTCTACGCCAACGATCTTGTGGCGGAAATCCGCGCTGCGGAAGGGGCGGAGCGGGCCGCCGCCCGGCGTCTTCTCGATCAGGTGCTCTCGGTGATTGCGCCCTTGCTCGAAAGTGATGAGCTGGGCCTGATCCGTGATCGCGCGGCCGCTGCAGCGGTCACTGTTTAAGCTTACATAAAATATGAGGGGAGCCCTGCTTTGCGAGGGCAAGGCTCACAAAAAGGCGACGATAGCCGACTGAAAGCGCGGCGATTTAAGAGGGACTTGATCCATGACCGGCGAAACAAGGAAAACCGAGTTTTCAACCGCGGGCGGCGAAACACTCGCGGCAGCGCTTGAGTTGCCGGCCGCGCGGCCGCGCGCCTTTGCTCTTTTCGCCCATTGCTTTTCCTGCACCAAAGATATCAAAGCTGCGCGCGAAATCGCGAGAGCCATGCGCGCCGAAGGTTTTGCGGTGATGCGTTTTGACTTCACCGGCCTTGGGTCTTCCGAAGGCGATTTCGCCAACACTAATTTTTCTTCCAATGTGGACGATCTGGTGGCTGCGGCGGATTATTTGCGCGCTGAATTCCAGGCGCCGTCCATTCTGATTGGGCATTCGCTGGGCGGCGCGGCGGCCATCGTTGCGGCGACGCGGATTCCGGAAGTCAAAGGTGTTGCAGTGATCGGCGCGCCGGCGGAAGCCGAGCATGTGGTCGCGCAGATTGGCGAGAGCCGCGAAGAAATCGAAGCAAAGGGCGCGGCAACTGTGCAGCTTGCCGGGCGTCCGTTTACGATAAAAAAACAGTTCCTCGACGACCTCGCCAATCAGAACGTTCTGAGCTGCGCCGAGCGTTTGAAGAAACCGTTGCTCATCATGCATGCGCCGCTGGACCAGACTGTCGGTATCGACAACGCCACAAAAATTTTCGTCGCCGCCAAACATCCCAAAAGTTTTGTCAGCCTCGATAGCGCCGATCACCTTTTGTCGAAAACTGAAGATGCGCGATATGCGGCGGCGGTTCTGGCGGCTTGGGCCGGGCTCTATATCGGCGCCACGGCCCATGACGCTGTTTCCGCGCCGAGCATGGCCGAAGGAGCGCTCGCGCGCACCATAGAAGGCGAGCCCTTGGCGGTGGCGCTTTCGATTGACGGCCACCCAATGGTGCTGGACGCCAGCGTTGAGGATGGCGGGCATAATCTAGGGCCCAACCCGACCCGGACGCTGGAAGGCGCGCTTGCGGCTTGCGGCGTCATGACCATTCGGATGTATGCGCGCCGAAAAGGCTGGGACGTTCAATCTGCGCAAATCCGCATTCATCGGGCCAAGGCCGAAGACGCCCACGCACCGCGTGTACTCGAAAAGGAGCTAACTATCACTGGCGATCTCGATGACGCGCAACGCAATCGGTTGCTCGAAATCGCTGACAAATGCCCAGTCCACCGGATGATTACCGGCGAGGTCACCGTCAATTCGCGAATCGGTTGATATCTTTAACAAATTTTAATGCAAGACAGGCGCTTTTGCTGACCGCTGCGGATCATTACTTACACTATGGTCACCCGGATGGGGCGCTTTCAGAAGAAGGCAAAGAAGGAACATGAAGTTGACGACTGGAGTACAAAAGACACTGCCGACGAGGTCCCTGAAAAAAGGACCGCTCGCCATCTTCGCCGCTGGCGCGGCTGCGGGCGCGCTGACGATTGCCGGCCTCGGTTTTCCCGGGGCCGAGGCGCAGGCCCCCCGCCTGATGGCGCCGCCGCTTGCCGCCGATGGAACGCTGTCCTTTGCAGACCTTGTTGAGCGCGTCAGCCCGTCTGTGGTGAGCGTGCTCGTTGAGCGCGAGGTTGAGGCGCGCCGCAGCCTGCCTAACGGCCTGGAGGAGTTTTTCAACTTCCGCTTCGGCGAGCCGGACGAAGCGCCAGACAGTTTTGACGATGGCGTGCGCCGCATGGAGGCGCAGGGCTCCGGGTTTTTTATTGATCGCGAAGGACATATCGTCACCAACAATCATGTCGTTGATGAAGCGGATGCGGTTAAAGTACGCCTTGCCAATGGCGACGAGATTGATGCCGAAGTTGTGGGTGTTGATCCGCTTACGGATCTTGCGGTTTTAAAGGTGGAGCCGCAATCAGGTCAGTCCTATGTCGAATTCGCCGATGATGTGAACCTACGCGTCGGCGACTGGGTTGTCGCTGTCGGCAATCCGTTTGGCCTCGGCGGCACCGTCACCAGCGGCATCGTTTCCGCGATTGGCGGGCAAAACCGTGAAAACCAGTATCTCGATTTCATTCAGATCGATGCGCCGATCAATCGCGGCAATTCCGGCGGTCCGACCTTTGACCTCAAAGGCCGGGTGGTCGGCGTGAATACGGCGATCTTCTCGCCGAACGGCGGCAGTGTCGGCATTGGCTTTGCGATCCCCGCGCGCGTCGCCAAAGAAACCGTCGCTCAGCTGATTGAAGACGGCTCGGTGACCCGCGGTTGGCTCGGCATTCAGCTGCAGGAAGTCACGACGGAAATCGCCGCCGCAATCGGGCTGCAGGATCGCGGCGGCGTGCTGGTCGCAGACGTGATCGAAGGCACCCCGGCGCAACAGGCGGGTCTGCGGGATGGCGACGTCATTCTCGGCATCGCCGGCGAAGATGTGGAAACGACAAATGAATTGTCGCGACGAGTGGCGTCTTATCCGCCAGGCGAGAGGATCGCATTGCGTGTTCACCGTGATGGACGAATCCGCAATATCTCGGTGACGCTCGGTGAGCGGGATGACGCCGAGACGGTAGCCGCGAACGACGTTCCGTCCAATGATAATGACAGCTTGGCGGCTGATCTTGGCGTACGGGTCTCGGAGTTGAACGATATCCTGCGTCAGCAATACCGCGTGCCAGACCGCGTCGATGGCGTTATCGTTACAGCTGTTCGCCCCGGAAGCGCGGCGGAAGACGCCGGGCTGCAGCCCGGTGTCGTCATCCTTCAGATTGACGGCGAGAATATCAGTACCGGCAATGAACTGCGCGACAAGATCGCGAACGCGAGAGACGAAGGCAAAGATGCTGTTCTGCTGCGCATGCAGTTCGGCGCCAATCGCCAGTTCGGCGCGTTGTCGCTGGACCGCGACTGACCGCCGGTCCTGACGATCCTGGTCTACGGCTAGGGCTTTGACCCGTCGCAGACCAGGTTTTTGTAACAATAAGTATAAACCCGGCAAAGGTGCGGTTATGCGAATCCTTTTGGTTGAAGATGATGCGGAAGCGGCGGCCTATGTGGCCAAGGGTCTGCGTGATGCAGGGCATGTCGTTGACCATGCGCTGGATGGTGAATCCGGTCTCAACATGGCAGCATCCGGTCAATGACAAAAGCGTCATAACCACCGGATGTCGCCATGTTGAGAC
>JBCBSY010000198.1:0-4736 GCA_039818925.1 Pseudomonadota bacterium
CCCACCGTTCGGCGCCGTCTTCACATATTATCTGAAAGACGGTCTGCAGACGCTTGCTGAAGCGCGACAGGAAGAGGAGAAAGAGAAGTTTGAGGCTTGGGAAGACACGCCGTTCACCGGCTATGACGCGGTCGAGGAAGAGCGCCGCGAACTGAAGCCGGAAGTCTGGCTGACCATACGCGATACGGATGGCAATGTGGTGCGTCGCATCGACGGCCCGACCAGTAAAGGCATGCACCGCGTCGCATGGGACTTGCGGTATCCGGCAATGACAGCGGTAACCGGGCAGGAAGATCCTGATAATCCGCCGACCGGCTATCTCGCTGCGCCCGGCGAATACACTGTGTCATTGTCTAAACGCGTTCGGGGCGAAACGACGGAACTTGTCGCTGCGAAACCATTCTCTGTAGAACGTCTGCGCAACGGCGCCCTGCCCGGCATGGAGCCTGCGGAAACGGTCGCGTTCTGGGAGCGGCTTTCGAAGCTGCAAAGGGCTGTCAGCGCGGCAAGTCAAAGTGTGGGTCAGCTTGCTGGCAAGATGGACCACCTGAAAACCGCCTTGTCACGTTCGCGTTCGACGCCGGACGCGCTTGATGCGCAATGGCGCGACATCCGCCGCGAAATCTATGATGTTGAAGCCGCGCTCGGCGGCAATCAATCCATGAATGAAGTCGGGCAGGACACGCCGCCCAATATACAAAGCCGTCTCGGCAAGGTGCTCACTGGCACTGGGCTTTCCACCTATGGCCCCACAGCGACTCATCTCGCGCAGATCGACATCGTGGAACAAGACTTCACTGCAATTCGGGATCGGATCAATACACTGAAAACGACTGACATCCCGGCGCTGGAAAATGCGCTGATTGAAGCAGGCGCGCCTTGGACGCCTGGCGCCCGGGTGCCCACACCGTAGCCGACAGGGAGCGACGTCAGAGCCTTAGTTGTTGCGTAAGAAAGGCGTCCTCCCCATGCAAAACGCACCTCTCATCGTTGCTTTGACAGCTGTCGCAATCGCAACGCCTGTCAACGCACGAGATGAAATCATTGTTACGGCTGTAAGCGCTGAGGGCGGCGGGCGGTTGGCGTCTATATATGAGATTGACGATAACGGTCTCATCGAAATTCGATCTGTTTCGCTCTCGGATGCAATGGCGCGCGCTCCCTCCGCGTCGCTCCAAACCAATTCACGCGGCGAAACGCTGGTTTTTTTACGTGGCGCTGGAGAACGACAGACCGCACTTTATTTCAGCGGCGCGTCATTGAATATTCCCTGGGATAATCGTCTTGATGTTTCGCTTTTGCCGACGCGCGCCATCTCGCATATCCTGACAAGGCCTGGTGTTGCTTCTGTTCTCTATGGGGCAAACGCATCCGGCGGCGTGATTGAGATCATTCCAGCCGAAAATGATTTGCCTGTATCGCTCGACATGCAAGGCGGCGGAGGCGGCTTTTTCGATGGCGGAGCAGTTCTGTCTGGCCGTGTTGGGGCGGTTGACGGCGCCATATCCGGCGGCTTTACGCAACGTGCGGGCGCCCCGCTCCCAGGTGATGCCGGCCTGGCGTTTTCACAATCCGGAAATGCTCTTCGGACGAATACGGACTTTCGCCGAACGAACGGGCTTGCCTATGCTGCAGCGGATCTCAGCGCCAACACGAAGATTGCGGCCACGCTCATGGCGGTCGATGCTGAATACGGCATCGCGCCAGAAGGTCACCTGCCCGCCACAGAAGAGCGCGTGCGTTTCTGGCGATATCCGCAGAGCCGTCACATTGTCGGCGTGCTCAATCTTTCATCTCGCCTCTCAGATCACACCTCCATTCACAGCGCATTTTGGGTGCAGCAGTTTAATCAGACGATCGAGAGCTACGTATCTGCGCGATACGAACAAATCGACGATCTTCAGATTGACTCCGACCGCACTTATGGCGCACGGGCCATTATAGAACATCAAACTGGCGCGCACGCGTTCCGCGGCGTCGCCACCCTCGTTGATTCACGACACAACCAAACTGACATCGCGTTCTCGAATGGATCGCCGCCAGATGAAACACCGCAAACAGACCAGTTTCGTGAACGCACCATCAGTGTCGGCGGCGAATATGAATATGAAATTGGGCAAACACGAGTCTTGATCGGCGCCAGCGGCGATTTAAAGCAATCGCTTCAGACAGGCGAGCGGCCAGATATAGATGATTTTTCTACATGGAATCTCATTGGCGGCATCGAACATAAAATAAGCGACCGCTGGTCTATCGCGCTCTCAGCGGGGCGCAAAACGCGCCTGCCCACACAGCGAGAGTTATTTGGGGAAGCGATTAATCAGTTTCTAATCAACCCAAATCTTACAGCTGAAAACTCCATACTCGTTGAAGCGCCGCTGCGATATGAAGGCGCGCGCATTTCAATGACACTGGCGCCCTTTGCGAATTTCACGGGCAATACAATCGATCAGCGCAATGTCGTCGTTGATGGCCTGCCCCTTCGCCAGCGGATCAATCTGCGTGGTTCGCGCGGCGTTGGGGTCGAAGCGTTTGGATCTGTTTCTTTAACAGATCGTCTTTCCCTTACAGGAAACGCGACCATATTGCGTCTGCGCGGGCGGCCGGAAGCTGAGCTCACTGGTGAACGTTTCTTATCCGAGCGCCCTGAACTATTGGCAAGGACGTCGCTGAAATATGCTCACCCAACTGGATGGCGCGGCTCATTTGAAACCTTGCACCGTGGGCGCGCTTATTCGCTCAATCAAAATGGTGTTTTTATCCCGCTGGCGCGCTCGACAAGTTTCAATGCTGAAATCGCTTATGAATTCAACGTCGCGGATAAGAAACTCGATATTTTTCTGCGGGCTGACAATGTCTCTGATGAAGTGGTCGAACCTCAACTCGGGCTGCCGGGGCCAGGTCGCCTTATACGGGTCGGCGCGCGCATTTCCTCGATCTGAGCGTTTTGGCCCGTCGCCCGGATTGTTTTCTCCTGCGTTACAGCTATCATCTATCTTACGATTAGCATGTCGTATCGACATTAGCGGTGCGGGCCACTATTGCAAAAAACACGCAGATTGCGACACACATACAATAACGTGGGGGTGAAACAATGAGATGGTTGCGGAAACACTCTATTATAGCGGCGTTCATTGGCGCGCTCGGCTTGAGCGTCGGCTTGGCGACTCTGGCGTTCTCAAATCCAGAGGATGAGCAATCGACCAGTCCTCTCGCATCATTGCCCCTTCGATTGATCGGCCCCGCCTATCCCTCCGGCCGCATTTCCGATTTCGCATTTTTTCCCGGCGGCCATCATGACTATCTTGTCGGCGTCGCTTCAGGCGGGCTATGGCGAACGACCAACGCTGGCGCCACCTGGACGCCGATTTTTGACAATGAGGGCGCCTACGCCATTGGCGTCGTGGAGATCGCGCCATCGGACGAGAAAATCATCTGGGTCGGCACAGGCGAAAATAATGCGCAACGGTCCGTCGCATTTGGCGACGGCGTCTACAAATCGACTGACGGCGGTGCAACCTGGATCAATGTGGGGCTGAAGGATTCTGGTCACATTAGTCAGATCTGGATCCATCCAAGCGACCCGGACACGGTGCTGGTCGCTGCGCAGGGGCCTTTGTGGTCTGATGGCGGCGATCGCGGGCTCTACAAGACCACGGACGGCGGCATAAACTGGACTGAAATTCTGACGATCGACGAACATACAGGCGTCAACGAATTTGTGGTCCATCCGGAGAATTTCGACGTCATTGTCGCATCAACCTATCAGCGTCGCCGCCATGTTTGGGTGCTCATCAATGGCGGACCAGGCTCTGGCATCCACCGCACTATTGATGGCGGTGAAACCTGGACCGAAGTGAATGCCGGTTTGCCGAGCGATGACATGGGGCGAATCGGCCTCGCCATGGCGCCGTCCAATCCAGACATGGTGTATGCGATCATTGAGGCGCAGGCTGACGAACAGGGCGTTTATCGTTCGTCAGACTTCGGGCAGAATTGGGAGAAGCGCTCAAGCCACATGACTTCAAGCCCGCAATACTACAATGAAATTGTAGTCGATCCCAAGGATGAAGACGTTCTTTATTCGCTTGATACGTTTTCCAAACGCTCCCGTGACGGCGGTAAAACATTTACAGATCTTGGCATTGCACATCGGCATGTCGATGATCACGCGCTGTGGATTGACGAGACGAATACAGATCACCTTATTATCGGCGGCGACGGCGGAATTTACGAAAGCTGGGACGGCGGCGAAGTCTGGCGACATATTGACAATCTTCCGATCGTTCAGTTCTACCGCATCCAACCAGACAATGCAGAGCCGTTTTATAATGTCTGCGGGGGCACGCAGGACAATAACTCGCTATGCGGCCCCTCACGCACAACGCTTGTACACGGAATAACGAATTCTGACTGGCATATCGTTTTAGGGGGGGACGGATATAAACCACAGATCGATCCGCGAGATCCGAACATCGTATATACGCAATATCAGTATGGCGGTCTCGCCCGCTATGATCGCCGCACGCAGGAGCGCGTGTTTTTGGCGCCCCAGCCGCCGACAGGGCAACCAGCCTATAAGTGGAATTGGAACACGCCGTTACTCATTAGCCCGCATAATCCGGACCGCATCTATTACGCGGCGGAGTATCTGTTCGCTTCCAATGACAGAGGCGACAACTGGGAGATCATCAGCCCAGACCTGACGCGTCAGCTCGACCGCAATGCGCTGGAAG
>JBCBSY010000199.1:0-4728 GCA_039818925.1 Pseudomonadota bacterium
GAACTTCGCGGCTTACGCGATTTGTTATACCGACGCGCCGTCAACAATTGCGGCATTTGTTCGGCAGCGGCTGCGATGGGAGCGAGACGCCGTAAGACTGCGGTACCGTAAGCATCGCGACATTCTGAACCCATTTTCTAACCGGTTTCGGTTGAGCGAACTCGCGCATGAGTTGGAATTCCTCTTTTTTAATGTGATGGGGGCTTTCATATTGCCGGTTTATTTGTTCTGGCTGTTTGCTACGTATGGCGGGCTTGCACCGGTTATTGTTCTCGCGGCGCAGTTCGGACTGTTTTTTCTGGAGCTGGCAGCCTTTTCGCTAGCCGCCTGGGCGATGCCGAAAGCCGCCACGCTTTCATTGGCGACATTCCTTCCCGGCTATTCCTTGTTTAACGGCGTGTTTGTGCGCTTCGTTCGGCTTTTCGCTTATATCCAAGAGTGGATTTTTCTTGAGTCCTACAAAGACGCCTATGTGCCGTCGAAAGTGCATAGGGTGAGAACATAAATCATGATACGTGTTCTCAAAAAACGTCCGCGCTCCGACAATGCAGTCATTGAGACGCGCCGATCATCGGGCAGTGTTGGCCGCCGGGTTTATCTGGGATTGCTTGGGCTTCTAGTGCTTGCCATCGCCAACTATCTGTGGGGCGCGCGATTTGTTTTGAACGCCGATGGGTTCGTACTTCGCGAACAAACAGTTGTTGAAGCGATTTATCTGGCGAAAGTGGAGAGCATTCCCGTTCGCGAAGGCCAACACGTCAGCGCTGGTGAACCATTGCTTCAGCTGCGATCAATTGAAATTCTTGAACGGCTCGCAGAGTTATCGGCGCGACATGCGGGCCTGGTGCAACGATCGGCCGAACTCAAAACGGATGCGCTGGTCGCATCGCAGCTCGCGCCATTGGCGCAGCGCCGTGAGCAAGAGGCCCAAGCGGCTTTGGGCAATGTCGAAGCACTAACGAAGGATGGACTGACAACGGCTGCCAGACGGGAGGAAGTGCTGCGCGCGCTTAACGATGCGCGCGAGGCGCAACTTCGATATTCCGCACAAGCTGAAGCGCTGCGCAAAGACCTCCCATCGATCGAAAGCGCACGCAACAGCGCGGCTGCGGCACTGGCGAATTTGCGTGAGCAGTATGCCGGCGGTGTCGTGCGCGCCCCGACGGATGGGTTTATTGGCGTCGCATCGCCTTCGCCGGGAGAAGTGTTTCGGCCAGGCGAGCCGTTGATCAAAATATATTCCGGGTCGCCATTCTGTCTCGCTTACCTTCCAAACGACTATCTCTTTCCAATCCGCGAGGGCGCGAAGGTGTTGGTGCGTAGCGGCCGCCGCTCCGCACATGGCGTGATTGATGAGATTTTGCCGGTATCCAGCGTTCTTCCTGATGAGTTTCAGCAGCGCTTCAGGCCTCAGGATCGAAGCCAGTTGGCGAAAATTCGATTTGAGGACGAAACGGAATTCTCAATTGGTGAGAAGGTTTCTGTTTCGTTGAGGCCCTTCCGGTAAACAGGTTTTTTATTAGAAGTGGTCTCGCTGCGGCGCGAGTTACGCGAGCATAAGTGCGCCCACTGGACCGGAAACAGGCGCAAGACGCCGTGTTGCCATTCGACTGGCGTGCGGACTAAAACCGGTGGTCAAGGTTCGCAAAAGTCTGCAGCGTTCGCGTTGTCTGGCCCAACAGATAAAATTCTGACAAAAGATGACTGATCTATCACATCTCTTTTGCGTCGCGCCGATGATGGACGGGACGGATCGCCACTGCCGGTATTTTCACCGGCTGCTGACCAGGCGTGCGCGGCTCTATACGGAAATGATTACTGCGGACGCGACAATTCACGGCGACCGCGCTTATCTCCTGGGCTTTGATGAAAGCGAGCACCCAGTGGCGCTTCAGCTTGGCGGAAGTGACCCGGAGAAGCTGACCGCAGCCGCACATATTGGTGAAGATTTTGGATATGACGAGATCAATCTTAATGTCGGTTGCCCTTCCGACCGGGTACAATCAGGCGCCTTTGGCGCCTGTCTGATGAAACGTCCGGCTTTGGTGGCGGATTGTATTGCTGCAATGAACGGCGTGGTGAAGATTCCTGTGACTGTGAAGTGCCGCATTGGGGTCGACGATCAAGACCCAGAAGAAAGTCTGTTCGATTTTGTGGAGGCTGTCGCCGGCGCCGGCTGCGAAGTGTTCATCATCCATGCCCGCAAGGCGTGGCTGCAAGGGCTATCGCCAAAGGAAAACCGAACCATTCCACCGCTCGACTACGATATTGTCCGACGTCTTAAACACGCCCGTCCTGATCTGAAAATCATCTTAAATGGCGGCATTGAAACGCTTCACGACGCTGCGGCTTTGTCGGAAGGGCTTGATGGGGTCATGCTCGGCCGCGCGGCCTATGGCGCTCCCTACATGCTTGCCGGTGTGGATGCCTTGATATTTGGCGAACCTGATGCGGCGCCATCACGGGAGAAAGTGGTCGCCGCCATGTCTGATTATGTGAAACGCGTATTCGCGCAAGGCGTGCGACCCCACAGCGTAACCCGCCATATGATCGGGCTCTATCACGGTGCGCCGGGCGCGCGGGCATGGCGCCGATTTCTCTCAGAAAATGCGAGCGCCGCGCGCGCTGATCTCCTCGACAGGGCGCTTGCCATGATGACTGAAAAAGAGCCCGCCTAAGCCATGGAAGAGATCGCGAGTCACTGGGGCCTTGTCGCAGCATTGCTGGCGGCGGGTTTCGCCTCGGGATTCGCCGGGGGCCTTTTCGGCATTGGCGGCGGCATCGTGACGACGCCCGTGCTTTACGCGGTTTTCCAACTTCTGGGTTTCGCTGACGGCCCAAGCTTGAAAACCGCGATCGGAACGTCGCTGGCCATTATCATCGTCACGTCGGTTCGTTCCCTGGCCACGCATCACCGGGTCGGTCATGTGGATGGTCCAATGTTGAAGGCCTGGGCGCCCTGGATCGCAATCGGGGCCGGGGCAGGCGGGGCGCTCGCTCATTGGGCCCCGACGGAGATCCTGACGGTGATTTTTGTTGGCGGCGCGTTTTATGTCGCGCAAAGACGCCTGGTCTCTCGCAAGCATCGTGACCGCCCGCCAGTGAACCTGAATGCCCGGCGGCTCAAGATTCCCTTTGGTCTGGGTGCGGGGTTTTTCTCAAGCCTGATGGGAATTGGCGGCGGCGCCGTTGGCGTAATGGTAATGACCTTTGCCGGGCGATCCATGCACCAAGCCGTTGCGACGTCTTCCGGCTTTGGGGTCGCGGTCGCAGCGCCGGGGGTCCTTGGTTTCGTATTGACCGGTCTTGCGGCTGAGGTTTTGCCGCCGATGTCATTGGGCTACGTCAACTTACCGGCATTTGCCGTAATGGCGGTAATGGCTGGAATCGCGGCGCCGATTGGCGCAAGAGCGGCCCACCGTCTCAATGCTGACCTTCTTTCCAGGGCGTTTGGCGCGTATGTGCTGGTCGCCGCTGCTGCGCTCGCCTGGGATGTTTTCTTTGGTTAGGTTTTTTGTGCGGTGCGGCATTTTTGTATCTTTTCCTTGGAAAAAACAGCGTAAGGTGATGCCGAAAGCGTAAAGAAAAGGCGGGAGCTTCATGACGGCGATTGAGACGGTTATTTCCGGCACGGGCTCTTACCTCCCAAAGCGGATTGTCACCAATCAGGAGCTTGCGAAGACTGTTGAGACATCGGACGAATGGATTCGCAGCCGGAGTGGCATTGCACAGCGCCATTTTGCTGCTGATGAACAAGGCTCTTCCGATCTTGCAACCGCCGCAGCCTGGAATGCGCTCGATCAGGCGGGGCTAAAACCGCGCGACATCGGCCTGATCATTGTCGCGACGGTGACGCCGGACAAGACTTTTCCATCAACCGCCGTATACGTACAGGAGAAACTCGGCGTCCCGCCGGGGATCGCGTTTGACGTTTCCGCCGCATGCGCTGGCTTTCTTTACGCGCTCAACATTGCGCATGAGTTTATTCAATCCGAGCAGACCAAGCACGCGCTGGTCATTGGCGCGGAAAAGCTGTCCTGTTTTCTTGATTGGGAGGATCGCGCAACATGCGTTCTGTTCGGGGACGGGGCGGGAGCGGTCGTTTTGAGCGGAGAGACCTCACGAACCGCGCGCCGGCCAAGGGGCGTGCTTGCGACCTATCTGTCTGCAGACGGACGCCTTGCCAAACACCTCTATGCGGATGGCGGACCATCGACGACAGGCACGGTCGGAAAAGTCCGAATGAACGGCAAGGAAGTCTTCCGCAATGCTGTCGAAGAAATTTCCAACGCCGTTTTCGAAGTGACAGAGCGGGCGAAAGTCAGCCGGCATGAAATTGACTGGTTTGTGCCGCATCAGGCCAATATCAGGATTATTCAGTCCTGCGCCAAGAAGCTTGAGCTTGAAGATGAAAAGATCGTCATGACAATTGACAAGCACGCCAACACGTCATCAGCGTCAATACCACTCGCGCTGGATGCGGCTGTTCGCGACGGCCGGATCAGCCGTGGCCAGCTTTTGGTCTTTGCCGCGCTTGGCGGCGGCCTTGCCTGGGGCTCGGCGCTGGTTCGGTTCTAAGCCTATTCTGCGGGCGCAAACGTTTTTTTGGCGGCTGGTTTGGACCGCACCAGCGGCCAAAGGAGTTGCTCGCTGACAGTCGTATCCGGCAGATTTTCAACACCGAATTGCGGCGGGTATCGGCGGGTTATTTTCGCCGTGCCGAACAGG
>JBCBSY010000200.1:0-4708 GCA_039818925.1 Pseudomonadota bacterium
CTTGGCGAAGTGGCGCGCAAATATGACCGCGGCTATGCGCATTTCACCACGCGCCAGAATGTTCAGTTCAACTGGCCGGCGTTGGTTGACGTGCCTGACTTGCTCGATGATCTCGCCGACGTTGAGATGCACGCAATCCAGACCTCCGGGAACTGCATTCGCAATGTGACATCGGATCAGTATGCCGGGGCCACAGACGAGGAAGTGGAAGACCCGCGACCCTATGCCGAAATGATCCGGCAGTGGTCGACATTCCATCCGGAGTTTTCGTTTTTGCCGCGCAAATTCAAGATTGCCGTGACGGCGGCAGATAACGACCGCGCCGCGGTCAAGGTGCATGATATCGGCTTGCGGCTTCACGCAAATGACGAAGGTGAGGTCGGCTTTGAGGTGATTGTCGGCGGCGGATTGGGGCGTACGCCCTATGTGGGCCATACAATCCGGAAGTTTCTGCCGAAGCAATACCTCCTGTCGTATCTGGAAGCGATCCTGCGGGTTTATAACATCCAGGGCCGCCGCGATAATCTTTACAAGGCGCGGATCAAAATTCTCGTCAACAGCGAAGGCCCGGAAAGCTTTACTGCGTTGGTCGAGGACGAGTGGCGAAAAATAAAAGACAATGGCATTGATCTGCCTCCGGAAGAAATGGCGCGTATCGACGCCTATTTTGCACCGCCGGCCTTTGAGAAACTTAGTGACGGCGACTCTGCATTAAGGAAACTGCGCGCAACGGATAATGACTTTGATCGCTGGGTGCGGGTCAATACAGCGCCGCATAAAGCGCCCGGTTACGCGATCGTCAATATCTCTCTAAAGCCCATTGGCGGCATTCCGGGCGACATTTCCGATGTGCAGATGGAGGCGGTCGCGGATATCGCGGAAGCGTTCTCTCTCGATGAAATTCGCGCAACCCATGAACAAAATCTGGTGCTGCCGCATGTAAAGAAAAGCGATCTTTATACGGTCTGGAAAGGGCTGAAAGCGGCCGAGCTTGCAACGGCGAATATCGGGCTCGTCAGCGATATCATCGCCTGTCCGGGACTTGATTATTGCTCGCTCGCCAACACGCGCTCAATACCGATCGCGCAGCGCATTTCGGAACGCTTCGCGGATATCGGCGTGCAGGAAGACCTGGGCGAGCTGAAGATCAAGATTTCCGGCTGCATCAATGCCTGCGGACACCACCATGTGGGCCATATCGGCATTCTCGGCGTCGATAAAAAAGGCGAGGAATTCTACCAGATCACCCTTGGCGGCTCCGGAGCCGAGGACGCCTCGCTTGGGGAAATCGCCGGGCGCGGTCTGTCTTCTGATGAAGTTGTCGACGCCGTTGAAACGCTGGTCGGCGTTTACCGTCAGCACCGGAAAAATCAGGAACGTTTCCTCGACACGTACAGGCGCATTGGCGCTGAAACCTTTAAGGAGGCGCTTTATGCCGCTGCTTAAGCTAACCCGGAATCGGCTCTACCCGGCCCTCGAAGAAGCGCTCGTCGAAGTCTCGCTGGAGCAATGGTGCGCCAACCCCCAGGAGCATGCGGATGCAACGGCTTTGACCATCAGCAATGATGTCTCACTGGCTGATCTAGAATGCGACGTTCATGGTTTCAGTGTGATTGTGCTCGATTTTCCAGCATTCAAGGATGGCCGCGCCTATTCGCAAGCGCGCCTTTTACGGGAGCGCTATGGCTATGCCGGTGAAATCCGCGCACGGGGTGACGTCTTGCGCGATCAGGTCTTGTTCATGGCGCGCTGCGGGTTCGATGCATTTGAGATTGAACGTGATGATGCCGATGGTGTCAGCGCGGCGCTGGAAGAGTTTACATTTGCGTATCAGCCAGCGGCGGATAATGCGGAGCCGGTTTGGCGCAAGCGCCTTGCGCAAGTGAAGGCGGCTTAGCGCGATGACCGTCACCGCGCATTCAGCCGCACTTCGAGCCAATGAGCCGTCAGCCGCGCCCGCCAATGACGAGCGCGCGGCGCGGGCGCGCCGGCTCGCCATGAAGCATTCAGGCGACGAGGCGCTGGAGATCTTGCGCGTCGCGATCAGGGAAGAATTTCCCGGTCGGATTGCACTGGTGTCGTCTTTTGGCGCTGAGTCTGCGGCGCTTTTGAGTCTTGTTGCGAAAATTGACCCGTCGACCCCGGTCGTTTTTCTCGATACCGGAAAGCATTTTGCACAAACGCTCAGCTATCGCAAAAAACTGGCGAGCCGTCTTGGTCTCACTGATGTTCGCGATATTCACCCGGCGACGGATAGCATCGCCAGTCGCGACCCATCCGGTGATTTGTGGAAGCGCGACGCGGATGCATGTTGCACATTGCGAAAAGTTGAACCGCTCACATCGGCGCTTGATGGTTTTGATGCATGGATCACGGGCCGCAAGCAGTTTCATGGCGGCGGCCGCGTCAATCTGCCGGCGTTTGAGGCCTCGCCTTCTCACATCAAGGTGAACCCGCTGATCCGCTGGTCGAAGTCAGACATTGACGCCTATTTTAAAGCGGAAGACTTGCCGACGCATCCGCTGACGGCCCAGGGCTACCCATCCATTGGATGCTGGCCGTGCACGCATCCAGCCAGCAGCGATGATGTTCGCGCCGGGCGCTGGCGCGGCGCGGCCAAGACCGAATGCGGGATTCACGGCCGAACTTAATCGAATGGCGCAAGGAACGCACTAATCGCGTCCCACGCGGCGGGCTCCGTCAGCATCGGCGCGTGCCCGACATTCGGGACTTCCGTATACGCAAACGCTGGGTGAACGGCGCGCATGTTGTCAATAATTTCCGGTGAAAGAAGATCGCTGATCCCGCCGCGAATGATCAGGGTCGGCGTGTCTTTCAGGCTGGCGAAAGGTTTCCAGAGATCCGGCGCCGGACCGACTTCAGCAAGGGCTTTGCTGATATTCGGATCATAGTCGAGCGACCAGCTTCCGTCCGGATTTTCTCTGAAGGTGCGCTTTGCAAAGGCCCGCCAGAATGCGTCGCCTTCGTCAGGGAAGGCGACGCCGTTGATCGCGCGAATGCGCTCCGCCGCCTCGTCAAGCGAGGTGGCCGGACCGCTGTCGCCGCCGACATAACCGGCGATGCGGGCGATGCCTTCAGGCGCCAGCTCTGGCCCGACATCGTTGATGATCGCGGCGGCGACGCGCTGTGGCGCCGCCTCGTTCACCAGCATGGTGACAATGCCGCCAAGCGACGTTCCGATGAAAAGCGCCTTGTCGATATTGAATGCGTCCAGCGCGTTCAAAACATCATCGCGATAGGTGAGCGGATGGTAGTTCAGATAATCAGGATCGTAATCGGAACCGCCGCGCCCACGAAAGGAGAGCACCATGACATCGCGGCCGGTCGCCGCCAGTTCCGGCGCAAGATCTTCAAAGTCGCGCGCATTGCGGGTCAGTCCATGCAGGCAGATCACCGGCGTTTTGTCGCCGCCCTCGTAGCGCGTTGCTTCAAAACTAATATCTGGTGCGAAAGGAACGCTTATGGTTTGGTGCGCGCTGGCCATGAATGAGAAAATTTTTGCCCGTTAAAAACGCGGGCCAGCTTAGCGCCGGCCCGCGTTCAGCGCCAGTCCGCAATCGGGGGGAGAGAGAAGCGGAAAGGCGTTAGCTGTTGAGGGCGGCTTCGCTGGTCAAAACGGCCGAGGCTGCATTGACCACGGCGGCGATCCGCAAGGCGGTCTGGACTTGCTCGCTGGTCAATCCGCCCTTGCGAACAACTTTTTCATGCGAATCAAGGCACATCCCGCATCCATTGACGGCGGACACTGCCAGCGACCACAGCTCAAAATCGACCTTGTCGACGCCGGGATTGCCGATCACATTCATCCGCAGTTTCGCTGGCATCGTGCCGTAATTCTTTTCGGACATCAGGTGCGTGGCGCGATAATAAACATTGTTCATACCCATGATCGCCGCCGCCGCCTTCGCCGCAGTCAGAGCGTCGTCCGAGAGCTTTTCGGTCGCGTCTTCGGCGATTGCTTTAATGACAATCGCATTTCCGCCGGCGAGCGCTGACGCGAGAAAAGCGCCCCATTTTTGTTGATCGTTGAGCGATGTTTCCGAGGCGAGCGTGCCGAGATTAAGGCGAATGTCTTTCGCATAATCGGGGATTTGATCCCGCAAGCTATCGATGCTCATGCTGGTCTCCTTTTCTTGGGTGCAAAAAGGGCGCGGCGGCGCTTTAAAAACCGCGCGCGCCCATCGTTTTTTTAAGTTATAGCGTGTCGCCGCCAACCGGGCGGTTACACGGGCAAAGTTCGTCTGTCTGCAAGCCGTCAAGAATGCGCAATGTTTCCTGAGGATTGCGGCCGACATTCAAGCCATTGACGGATACATGCTGGATGACATTGTGCGGATCGACAAGAAATGTCGCGCGCAACGCGACGCCTTCCGGCGCGCGAATGCCAAGTCCGTCAATCAGCGAACCGGTGGTGTCTGCGAATTGCCAGGCTGGGTGTTTGTCGAGATCTGGATGATCGCGGCGCCAGGCCAGCTTACAAAATTCGTTGTCGGAGCTGCCGCCAAGAACAATCGCGTCACGATCCTCAAATTCTTTCGCCAGGCGGCCAAATTCAGCAATTTCAGTTGGGCAAACAAACGTAAAGTCTTTCGGATAGAAATAGATGACTTTCCATTTTCCGGAAAAGCTTTCTTGCGTAATATCTTCGAATGCGGACTCGCCGTTTTCTTCATGCGCATTAAATCCG
>JBCBSY010000201.1:0-4700 GCA_039818925.1 Pseudomonadota bacterium
CTGCTTTTGACCAACACCATCGAAGAACGATCGAACAAGATCGTGGAGATCCTGCTGTCGTCCGTGACTGCAGGCCAGTTGATGATGGGTAAGCTGATTGGCATTGCGGCGGTAGGGCTCACCATGCCGGCGATTTTCCTCATTGGCGGGCTCGCCGCCTCGCTCACCGTCGCGCAGAGCAGCGAGAACTTTATCGGCATCGCCATAGCCACGCTTTTTTCATCACCGCTGCTGCTGATCTACCTGTTTTACTTTTTCTGCGCCTATTCAATTTTTGCGATGATATTTCTGGCTATCGGCGCGGTTTCCAATTCATTGCAGGATGCGCAGTCCTATATGGGACCAGTTATGATCCTCGTGTTTGCGCCGCTGCCGTTCATGATCATGGTGTTTCAAAATCCAAACGGGTTCATTGCATCGGTGCTGACCTGGATCCCGATTTACACGCCCTATGCGGTGATGATGCGCGCGGCGGCGGACCCGCCCTTATGGGAAATCCTCGGGGCGACGGCGTTGATGCTGGCGTTTGCAATCGTGCTCATGCGCACCATGGGCCGCATCTTCCGCAATGCGATTTTGCAGGCCTCCCCGCCGAAGGCGCGCGAAGTCTGGCGCCTGGCGCTTAAAGACGCCGCCTGATCCGATCAGCAACGACGCCTGAAGCTTGTTTCCTTTATCTGCGCGACTGACTAAAACGCTGGCGCGAGAGAGGACGTTGAGCGATCCGCATCGATGCCGAAATTCCGATTTACGTATAGCCGGCTAAACCGCAGACTGGATGTCCTCGTTCGGGGAAAACTGTGGCTGCAGGTGTTGCTGGCGATCGCTTTCGGCGTCAGCGTCGGCGCGCTGCTGGGACCTGATCTGTCGCTTGTTTCACGCTCAACGGCGCAAATCGTCGGCGGATGGCTGGCGCTTCCGGGAAAATTGTTTCTTGCGCTCATTAAGATGGTGATTATTCCGCTGGTCTTCAGTTCGATTGTGATGGGGATTGCGGCGGCGGGCGCAGGCGCCCATTTGCGGCTGGTCGGAACGCGTCTGGCGTTGTTTGTCATCGCGACCACGCTTATTGGGGCGGCTATCGGCGGCGCACTCGCACGGTTTGCGGGCGCGGGTGCGAACGTCATGGTGAACGCACCCCCGCTCCCGAGACTGAAGCCGGATCCGTCGGCCGTTGAGAGCGCAGCCTCTCCGATTGAGTCGATTGGCCGGGAATTGCCGGTGATGATTTCCAGCCTCATTCCGGAAAACATCACCGCATCGATCCTGGAACAGGACATGCTGGCGATTGTGATCTTCGCCTTGTTTGTCGGCGTCGCCACCATCACCGCAGGCAACCGTGAACTGACCAAACCGCTGGTCTCGCTCGCCGGGGCGGTTCTTGAAGTCTGTATGACGGTGATCCGCACGGCGATGCGGTTTGCGCCGCTGGCGGTGTTTGGCCTGATGGCGGAGACCACGGCGCTCAACGGGCTCAGCACGCTGATCGACCTTGCGGTCTACTGCGGCGTTGTGCTTGGCGGCCTGACCTTGTTGCTGGGTGTTTATCTTATCATCTTGTCAGTCTTGGGCGGCATGTCGCCCTTGGGCTTTCTGAAGGCGGTCGCACCGGTTCAACTCCTGGCCTTTTCCACTTCCAGTTCCGCGGCCGTGATGCCGCTGACCATGAAAACCGCCGTGGAAAAACTTGATGTTTCGCCAGCGCTCGCTGGTGCGGTCATTCCCCTCGCGGCGACCGTTAATATGGCGGGCACCGCCCTTTATCAGGCTGCAGCGATTGTTTTTCTGGCGAATATGGCGGGCGTTACGCTGTCGCCGGGCGATCTCGCCATCATCATGATTACGCTCACCGGCGCTTCAATCGGGGCGCCCGCGGCCCCGGGTGCGAGTATCGCCGTCCTGTCGGCGACAGCCACAAGTTTTGGCATTCCGCTGGCCGGCCTGGCGCTGGTGTTGGGGGTCGACCGTCTGCTTGATATGGCGCGCACAAGCGTCAATGTTACAGGTGATCTTGTCGCCTGCCGCCTGCTGTCGCGTATTGATATTCCGATGACGGAAGAAACGACGCCCCCGGGCGCCGCGCCGGCGTCCTAGGATGCGGCTTTTTCTGGGTCGTAAATAAATTTTCGATCGCACGAGCCGCATTCCGCCTCGCCGTCCTCAAGGGAGTACCAGACAATAGGATGGCCCAATGCGCCGCCGCCGCCGTCGCAGGCAACGCGGCGCTTATCCACATAGATCACTTCAGGGGCGGGCGTTGTCGAGGTGTTGGGTTCGCTCATATCCGGCTGCTTTGAGAATGCGATGGTTTGACTTGCCGCTGACGGTCAGGTTCGTCAAGTCTTGTCTAGCGTGGGCTGTTGACGCTGTTGCTCGGCGGCGCGATAAGCGGCGCTTGACCCGAGGAACGCCCGCCAGATGAATACTGACCCGAGCACCGAATATGCGATCGCCGCCCGCGGGGTGAAGAAAACCTACGCAGCGACCAAGAAATCGCCGGCGAAAGAAGCGCTCAAAGGGATCGATATTCTGGTCAAGCGCGGCTCCATCTTCGGGCTTCTGGGGCCCAATGGCGCCGGCAAGTCTACCTTTATCAATATCCTCTCCGGTCTTGTTCGAAAAAGCGAGGGGGACGTTTCGGTCTGGGGGTTTGATCTTGACCGAAATCCGCGGCAGGCGCGCGCCGCCCTGGGCGTGGTGCCGCAGGAAATCAACATGGATGTGTTCTTCACCCCGCTTGAGGGGCTGGAGATTCAGGCAGGACTTTACGGCGTGCCCAAATCGCAGCGTCGGTCAATGGAGATTTTGAAAGCGCTTGGGCTTGACGACAAGGCGGACGCTTATGTGCGGATGCTTTCGGGCGGCATGAAACGCCGGCTGCTGGTCGCCAAGGCCATGGTGCATTCGCCGCCGATCCTGATTTTAGACGAGCCGACGGCCGGCGTTGACATCGAGCTTCGTAAGCAGCTCTGGGAATATGTCCTGAAACTTCACGAACAGGGCGTGACAATTGTTCTGACTACGCACTATCTCGAAGAGGCGCAGGAGCTTTGCGAAGAAATCGCCATCATTCACAATGGCGAGGTCGTTGCCTGCGAGCCGACGGAAAAGCTGATTTCCTCACTCGACCGGAAAACCCTGATGGTGACGCCGGACCAAGAATTATCCGCCGCGCCGGACCTCGGACCATTCGAGGTGGAAGTGAAACCGGACGGGCGCCTCGCCATTGCCTACCAGCCGAGCCAGTCGCAAGTGGCGCAAATCCTCCAACACCTGACAAACGCTGGCGTCTCGGTGAAGGATTTGTCGACGGTCGAGGCCGATCTTGAGGATGTTTTCCTTGAGCTAACCTATCATCAGGCCCAGTGATCGCCAGCCGGGTTTCGCTTTTCGCCGGTTAGGGTTAATCTCTCCGCCTGCAGACCAGTGAGGGGGAGTTCATGGGTTTTCGCGCGGTTTTGGCCATTTTGGCCTCTTTGATTCTTGCGGCGGCGCCAGCTGTCGCGGAAGAAAACGACTCGATCCTGGTGCTTGACGCGTCCGGCTCCATGTGGGGTCAGATCGAGGGTGAAGCGAAAATCACCATCGCAAAACGTGTGCTCGGCGACCTTCTCGATGATCTGCCGGCGGATCGGCGGTTGGGGCTCATAGCGTATGGTCACCGGAGAAAGGGCGATTGCGCCGATATTGAAGAGCTGGCAAGCGTCGGTGCCGACCGCGCTGCGATCGCGAGTGCGGTCTCTGCACTGAACCCCAAGGGCAAAACGCCGATGGCGGATTCCATCAAGCTGGCGGCGCAAAAGCTAAAGTACACGGAAAACAAGGCGACGGTTATTCTTGTCAGCGACGGGATTGAAACCTGTGCGCCAGACCCGTGCGGAGTCGCTGCAGCGCTTGAACAGGCCGGCGTTGATTTCACCGCGCATGTCATCGGTTTTGACGTGACGGAAGAAAATGATAGCGCTCAGCTGCGCTGCATTGCAGAGAATACGGGCGGCAAATATGTTTCGGCATCCAATGCCGATGAGCTTGGCGAAGCGCTGGAAGAAACGGTCGCCGCTGCGCCTGAAGCCGTGACGGTGACGAAAGTCCGATTGCGCGCGACCGAACTGGAAGGCGGTCTCGTCATCGAGGAGGGTCTTCAGTGGACAGTGACCCCATCAGCAGGCGGCGATCCTGTGGTCACGCAATCCAATGCAGGGATCATCGACGCCGAGGTCGCGCCAGGGGTTTATGACATTGCTGTCGAGCGTCCCTCAGACGGGCTGAAAGGCGCGCAAACCGGCGTCAGGATTGAAGAAAACACTTGGAAAACCGTTACGATCGCTTTGACCTTCCCGGTGGAGGCGAGCGTGCGGGCTGAGCCCGCGGGCGAGGCTATGGCGGGTACAAACATCAATGTACACTGGACCGGGCCGGACCGTCGGGGCGACTATATTGCGATCGCAGAGAAGGGCGCGGACAAAGGCTCCTATCTCAGTTACCGCTATGTTTCGCAGGGCAACCCGGCGGCGCTTCGCCTGCCGGTGGAGCCGGGTGACTATGAAATCCGTTACATGCTTGGCCGCCCGATTCGAAATCTGGCGAGCATCGATTTCAAGGTGACGCCGGCGAGCGCAACCTTGAGCGCACAAGACGAAGCCATTGCGGGCGAAGAAGTTAGCGTGGAGTTCACTGGCCCGCCGGCAGGGTCCGGTGAC
>JBCBSY010000202.1:0-4696 GCA_039818925.1 Pseudomonadota bacterium
AAAACAAATTGCGCCATCGTTTCAAATCTGTTGGCGCCTTGCAAAGTGAATAATCGCAAGAACCACACGACTGCGATGAATCCTATCGCCACGAACAGCCATTGAAAGGCGGATCGGAATTCAAACCAACCGGACAACCAGATGATGCCGTAGCCGCATTCAATTAGAGCCGTGATACTGAATATGAGAAGAGCCCAATAGGCCACTCCAAACCCGAGCAAAAAAATCGTGAAAGACGACACAGCAAAGTTTTGCGACGGGAACATGAAACGCCCGATTATCTTAGGATTCTTGTTGTATGCTTCCATTGCCCCCTCTGAATGACATATGGGGGCTAACTGCTGAGTTCACAATATCCGGTGTTCTAGCTTGTTCGGTCAAGCCGCTAGACATCCCCCCTCCCCGCCCCATATTGGCGGACATGATTGTGTTCTGGATTACACTTGCCGCTTTGCTCGCCTTTGGCGCGCGCTGGGTTTTAAAACGCCAGCGCCGGGCGCGGCTCGTCGCCGCGCCGCTCTCCGCCGCGCACAAGGCGATCGTCGTCCAGCGCGTGCCGCTTTATGAAAAGCTGCCTGACGAGCTTCAGCGCAATCTCGACGGGCTGATCAACCGCTTCCTTGACGAGGTGAAATTTTTCGGGGCGCGCGGGCTTGAGATAACCGATGAAATCCGCCTCACCATCGCGGCGCAGGCCTGCATGTTGATCGTCAACAAACCAAACCGCTGGTTTTCAACGCTTCAGACCATCCACGTTTATCCGGCGGCGTTCAAAAGTCAGTTGACGGAACATGAAGGCCATGTCCATTCGACGCGTGAACAGGGGCGCTCCGGCGAAAGCTGGGCGAAGGGGCCGGTGATCCTCGCCTGGGATCACGCCTGTTACGGCGCCTTTATCGCCCATGACGGTCAGAATGTGGTGATGCACGAATTCGCCCATCAGCTTGACGAACAGACCGGCGTGACGGACGGGGCGCCGCTGCTCGACGCCGACCACGACGCGGGCGGCTGGGCGCGCGCATTTCAGGCGGCCTATGAGCATTTGCAACAGGATTTGCGCGCCGGTCGCGACAATGTGCTGAATGCTTATGGCGCGACCAATCCGGCGGAGTTTTTCGCCGTGGCGACGGAAGTCTTTTTTGAGCGCCCGCGCGCGTTGAACGCGCAGGACCCGGCGCTTTACGCGCAGATGGCGCAATATTACCGGCTCGATCCGGCGCGGTGGCGTTAGAGAATTATCTTCCTCCCCCGCTTGCGGGGGAGGTGTCAGCGAAGCTGACGGAGGGGGCAATGACCTCCGCCCCCATCCCCCGCTCCGCGGGGACTTCCCCCGCGGAGCGGGGGAAGAGATTCTCAGATATGCAGCGCGTGACCGAGCGTGCGCAGCGCCGATTCCTGAAACGCCTCGCCCAGTGTCGGGTGCGCGTGGATTGTTCCCGCGATGTCCTCCAGCGTAGCGCCCATTTCAATGGCGAGCCCGAACGCGGTCGACAGTTCCGAAACGCCCTGCCCGACGCTCTGCACGCCCAGCACCAGATGATTGTCGGCGCGCGCGACAACACGGATGAAACCCTCTTCGCCTTCCATGGTCATCGCGCGGCCATTGGCGGAGAACGGAAAGTTCTGAACCTTGATCTCATAGCCGGCGGATTTGGCTTCCTCCGGCGCGAGGCCGACGGACACAATTTCCGGATCAGTGAAACAGACCGCCGGGATCGCGCGCTTGTCCCAGGAGCGGTTTTCACCGGCGATGATTTCCGCGACCATTTCGCCTTGCGCCATGGCGCGGTGCGCCAGCATCGGCTCGCCTGTTGCGTCGCCAATAGCGTAGACGCCGCGCATCGACGTCTGGCATTTGTCATCGATCTTGATGTGACGCCCGTCCATATCAAGCACAAGGTTTTCGCGGCCCCAGCCTTCAGTCTTTGGCGCGCGCCCGACGGTGACAAGGATTTTTTCCGCAGCGATCGTCTGCGTCTTGCCGTCAGCGGTTTCAATCTCAAGGCCGTCTTTCGCCGCGCCTTTCGCCTTGACGCCAAGCATGATGTCGACGCCAAGCGCTTTCAGTTTTTTCTGAACCGGACGCGTCAGTTCCTTGTCATAAAGCGGCAGGATTTTATCCAGCGCCTCAACCACCGCCACTTTCGCGCCAAGCTTTGCAAAAGCGATGCCCAGCTCAAGGCCGATATACCCGGCGCCGACCACAGCCAGCGTTTTCGGAACAGCGCTGAGCGACAGCGCTTCGGTTGAGGAAATCACCTTGTCGCCAAATGGCATGAACGGCAGCTCCACCGGAACCGATCCTGTGGCGATGATGACATTGTCGGCGCGGATGCGGCAGTCTTCCTCGCCGCCCGTGACGTCAACCGTCTTGCCGTCGACAAACGTCGCCCAGCCGGAAACGCTGCGCACCTTGTTTTTTTTGAGCAGCCCGCCGACGCCCGTGGTCAGCCGGTTGACGATCCCGTCCTTCCATTCCACGGTTTTGCCGAGGTCAATCGACGGCTTGCCGGCGCTGACGCCAAGCGGGGAGGCATCGGCGAAGTGCGTCGCTTTCTCAAATTCATCGGCCGCATGAATGATCGCCTTTGACGGTATGCAGCCGACATTGAGGCATGTGCCACCATGATATTGTCCCTCGACGATCACCGTATCGAGCCCGAGCTGACCGGCGCGGATCGCCGCGATGTAACCACCCGGTCCGGCGCCGACCACCAGCACATTGCATGAGATGTCTTGCATTTTAATTCACCGTTTTGTTTTGCCCGCCTCCCCCTCGCGGGGAGGCCGAAACTGCATCAGCAGTTTCGGGAGGGGGGAAGCCACAATGCTTCCTGGAATTCGAATGAGATCGCCCAGCGCCGCCCCCACCCGAAATTTTCTGCGAAAATTCCGACCTCCCCTCAAGGGGGAGGTAAAGGTTACACCTAGTTCTCAATAAAAATCAGCGCCGGCGTTTCGAGCAGCGCCTTGATGCGCTGAATGAACACCGCTGCGTCCCATCCGTCGACGACGCGATGGTCGAAACTTGACGACAGGTTCATGACTTTTCGTGGAACGAACTCTGTCCCGTTCCAGCGCGGCAGGGTCTGCATCTTGTTAACGCCGACAATGGCGACTTCCGGATGGTTGATCACCGGCGTCGTGACAATGCCGCCAATGGCGCCGAGCGAAGTAATCGTGATGGTCGAACCGGAAAGCTCGTCGCGACTGGCCTTGCCGGTCTTCGCCGCCTCGGAAAGCCGGGCGACTTCCGCCGCGCAATCCCAGATGTCGCGCGCTTCGGCGTGTCTGACGACCGGCACCATCAGTCCGTTCGGGGTCTGCGCCGCAATACCGATATGCGCGGCGCCATGCTGATGAACAACACCCGCCTCATCGTCATAAATCGCGTTGATGTGCGGCTGTTCAGCGATCGCCCTCACCATGGCCCGCATCAAAAACGGCAAGAGCGTCAGTTTCGGCCGCCCCTCTGCACGCGTTGCATTTAATTCCGCACGCAGCGTCTCAAGCGCCGTCATGTCGATTTCATCGACATAAGTGATCGGCACAATCCGGTCGTTCGCCGCCTGCATCTGCTGGGCGATCTTGCGGCGCAAGCCAATCACCGGAACGTCCGTGACTGTCATATTACGGGCATAGCCGGCGCCCCGCCCCATGGCTGTTTCGCCATCGCTCGCGAAAAACGCATCAAGGTCCTCATGGCTGATGCGGCCCGCAGGCCCGGTTCCGGGCACGCGGCGCAGATCAACACCCGCATCGGCGGCGCGTTTTCGCACGGCTGGAGAAGCCAGCGGCTTTTCCCCCTCCGCGCGCGGCATGGCTTTTGCCGCTTTCGGCGCAGGCACAGACGCCGCCGCCGGCGCGGCGCCGTTCGCCTTTGGTTTTTGCGGCGCGGGTTTGGCTTCCGCCTGTTTTGGTTTTTCTTCCGGCTGTTTCGGCTCTTCTTTCGCCGCCTTCGGCGCTGGCTCAGGCGCCGGCGTCTCTCCGGGTTTTACGTTGCCCGCACCATCGACTTCGAGCCGGATCAACGGCGCGCCCACGGCCAGCACTTCACCGATGTCGCCGCCGCGCCAGATGATTTTGCCTTCCACCGGCGAGGGAATTTCCACGGTCGCCTTGTCGGTCATCACAGCAGCAAGGACTTCATCCTCGCGCACATTGGCGCCGATATCGACCATCCACTCCACCAGCTCCGCTTCCGCGACGCCTTCGCCCACATCGGGCAGCTTGATGACATGTTCACCCATTACGCCGCCTCCATCACTTTCTTTAATGCCTCGCCGACGCGCTTTGGTCCGGGAAAGTAATCCCATTCATGCGCATGCGGATAAGGCAGGTCATAACCCGTCACGCGAATGATCGGCGCTTCGAGATGATAAAAACAATTCTCCGCAACGATCGCGGCCAGTTCGGCGCCATAGCCGCAAGTGCGCGTCGCCTCATGCACGACGACGCAACGGCCGGTCTTGCGCACCGATTCCTCGATGGCTTCCAGATCAAGCGGCAACAGCGTGCGCAGATCAATAATCTCTGCATCAACCCCCGTCTCCTGCGCCGCTGCTTCCGCCACATAAACCATTGTGCCGTAAACAAGCACTGTGACGTCTTCACCCTCGCGGACAGTCGCCGCCTTGCCGAGGGGCACGGTGAAATAGTCTTCCGGCACCTCGCCAAGCTCGTGTTTTGACCAAGG
>JBCBSY010000203.1:0-4685 GCA_039818925.1 Pseudomonadota bacterium
CTCATCCGATCAGCCCTGCCCCGACTGCGGCGCCAAGCTCGAACCATTAGATGGCGTGACCCACGCCTATCTTGGCGGCTCGCCAGCGTGCTGGGCGGCCTTCAATGACGTGCTGGCGCGCGAATTTCAGGACGTCTCCTATTTTTCGGCGCACCGATTTACGGTCGATGCTTACACAACGCAGCACCCCGGCGATCAATCTGACAGGCGGGCGGCGCAGTCGGTGAATATTCACCTGGCCGCACTCTGCGCCCTTATCGATCAGGGATTGGACAAGAGCTTCGCGCCGCACCTTCTGAAAACACTCGCCAATAATTATAAAGACATGTTCCAGCCGCTTTCGCCGCCGGCGCCCGATGATTACACAATCACCATTAAACATGTGCTTGCCGCAACCAGTGCGAAAGCGCATACCGAAATCGTTCTTGAATGGTCGCACGACGTTTGGCGCGCCTGGGCGGCGCACCATGATACGGCGCGACGTTATGTCAAGCTGATTGCCGATCGATAAACAGGAAACCAAGTGTCTTCCTCTTTCAAAATCAGCTGGTCAGGCGAGCGCGCCACGCTGCACAAAGCGAGTGATGCGCTTAGTGAAATCGCATGGCCCCCGGTCGGCGCGGTTAGCCTGACCAAGGAGGATGCAACCGTCGAAGACGGCGACAGCGCCTGGCGGCTCGACGCCTATTTCGAATCCGCACCCGACCTGACCGCGATCAACGCAATTGTCCGCGAACATGGGGGGCTGGGCGACGGCGCATTGGAAGAGCTTGCCAATATTGACTGGGTGGCGCATGCGCTCGAAGGGCTCGGCGTTGTCCGGTGCGGCCGGTTTGTTCTTTATGGCGTTCACGACGCAGACAAGCTACCGCAAGAAGATGGCGACATTCCCATCCGCATTGACGCCAATCAGGCGTTTGGCACCGGTCATCACCCGACAACTTCTGGGTGCCTGACTTTGCTTGATCGGTTTGCAGGATTTGCACCGAAAAAAGTGCTCGACCTCGGTTGCGGTTCCGCGGTGCTTGCTATTGCGGCGGCAAAAATGTGGCGGCGCATGGCCCTTGCAACAGACATCGATCCTGACTCCATTAAGATCGCAGCGGAAAATGTCGCGCTAAACAATGTAGAGGATTTCGTTGTAACGCAAACGGCAGACGGGTTCGATCATCCCGACATCGCCAAGGCGGCGCCGTTTGACTTTGTCTTTGCAAATATTCTGGTGGGGCCGCTTTCGGAACTCGCGACGGATATGGCGGCGCATGTCGCCAAAAACGGTCGGGTGATGCTGGCGGGGCTGATGAGCGAGCAAAAAGATCGTATTCTCGACGCCTATGAGGGTGCTGGGTTTCGTTTGATCAACAGTCTGGATCAGCCGACATGGCCTGTTCTGCTCTTCGTTCGAACTTAAAACGTCTCTTGTTCCACCCGCTCGCATAGGGGATAACGTCGAATGACCACCCACACCCAACAGAGAAGCAATTATGTTCCAGACTTTTGAACCCGTTTCCGACCGGTCTTTCGCCAGCAATCACCTGCCGCTCTTGCGGGCTGAAATGAAAAAGCAGGACCTCGACGGGTTTATCATTCCGCATGATGATGAATATCAAAACGAATATATCCCGGCCTACGCAGAGCGCCTCTTGTGGGCGTCAGGGTTTTCCGGCTCCGCCGGCGAAGCTATCGTTTTTCAGGATAAGGCCGTAATTTTCACTGATGGCCGCTATACGCTGCAGGTGCGCGAGCAGGCGGATAGCGAATATTTCAGCTATGTCGATATGATGGAAACGCCGATGCATGCGTGGCTGTCCGAACATGGCGCCAAGGACGCCGTCATCGGCTATGACCCGATGTTGCACACGAGCGCAAACGTCAAACGGCTTGCCGCTGCGGCAAAAGCCGCCGGCTTCACCTTGAAAGCGGTGCTTTCCAATCCGGTCGACGCCGCATGGAAAGATCAACCTCAGAAACCGCTGGCGCCCATTGCGCCGCACGGTCTGGAGTTCGCCGGCGCGCCGTCGGAGAAAAAACGCCGGGACATTACGACAAGTCTGACCAAGAAAGGCGCGGACGCCGTGCTGATTACAGCGCCGCCATCGATCGCCTGGCTTTTGAATATTCGGGGCGGCGATGTTGACCGCTCGCCGCTGCCGCTCGGCCGCGTGCTGTTGCACAATGACGGCAAAGCGACGCTATTCGTTGCGTCTGAAAAAGTCGGTAACGATCTTCCCGGCTTTCTCGGCGACGATGTCGATATTCGCGCTGAAAAGGATCTTGCCGATGCACTAGAAACGCTGGGAAAGATGCAGGCAACGGTCGCCATTGATCCGGCGCTGGCGCCATCGAAATATGCTGACGACCTGAAAGCCGCCGGCGCCAACATTGTCGAGATGGCGGACCCTTGCGCCCTGCCCCGCGCAACCAAGAATAAAGCGGAAATCAACGGCGCCCGGGCCGCGCATATTCGCGACGGCGCTGCGGTCACGCGTTTTCTCCACTGGCTCGATACCGTCGCGCAATCTGGTGAAATCGATGAAATCACCGCGGCGTCAAAACTCGAATCACTCCGGGCCGAGACCGGAGAGCTGCGTGATTTGAGTTTCGACTCAATCACAGGCTCAGGACCCAACGGTGCAATTGTTCATTACCGTGTTTCCACAAAAAGCAATCGCAAACTGCAACGCGGCGAGTTGTTCCTGATTGACTCCGGCGGCCAGTATCAGGACGGGACAACCGACATCACCCGCACGGTTCCAATCGGCGACGCGAGCGACGAAATGCGTGACCGTTTCACACGCGTTTTAAAGGGACACATCGCGCTGGCGACCATGAAATTCCCGGCAGGGACGACCGGCCATCAACTGGATATGATCGCGCGCAAACCGCTTTGGGACGCCGGGCTCGACTATGACCACGGAACCGGCCATGGCGTCGGGTCGTTCCTCGGCGTGCATGAAGGGCCGCAGCGGATCGCCAAGGCGCCGAACACGCAGGCGCTGCTGCCCGGCATGATCCTGTCGAACGAACCGGGGTTCTACAAAACCGGCGCCTTCGGGATTCGAATCGAAAATTTAATTGTCGTCAACAAACTAGAACCTGTCGCCGGAGGCGAACGGGAGATGATGACGTTTGAAACGATCACCCTCGCGCCGATCAACCTCGCGCTGGTGGACAAGAACCTGTTGACAAACGCCGAGCGTCAATGGCTAAACGACTATCATCAACGCGTCTACGAGACTTTGGCGCCGCTTCTTCCCGATGACATTCAGGATTGGTTTAAAAACGCAACGCGGGCGCTTTAGGTTTTAAGACCGATAGCACCGACAATGGGGACCGAAAACTCGACACGATCCCCCAAGCTTTGAAACGTTTCTTTCAGGTACCGAAAATACGGGTCGCCGCCATTGGCGCGCGCATAGTCGCGGGCGAAAGAAAAAGTAGAGACAAGGCCCGCCGCTTCTGTCGCATCAAGAACCAGATGTGAGGTTTGCCTGAACGGCGTCACCCGAGAGAAAGCGCCGCTTGCGTCTACAATTCGATGATAGTCATAGTTCTCCACAAGCCGGCGATCGCGATAGGCCCGCCATTTGTCAAACTCCGCTTCATAAAATGAACGGGCGCGCCCCTTGACGTCAAAAGCATCCACGGCAAAGGGAAAAAACGCACCGCCTGAATTCAACCATTGCGACACGCGATTGCAGATCAAAAGCTGATCCATCCAGTGGAAGGCGGTTGCGCAAATCACCGCATCCAGACTGTTATGGTCAAAGCTGACGCGTTCAGCAGACTCCACGTTAAGGGTCACGTTTTCGGGTAGGCGCGCCTCTGCAGCCAGCCGCGCATCGGGCTCGACAGCGGTGACATGATCAAAAATGCCCGCCAGCCGCCGCGAGGCCTGGCCTGTGCCGGCGCCAAGATCAACAGCATGCGCCCTGCCGCTTTTGACCGTTTGCTGCAGTACTTGAAAAACCGCGTCCGGGTAAGCTGGCCGAAACGCCTGATAACGCTGCGCCGCTTCGCCGAAATTTGCAGACGGGTCGTCCACCTTCCCTGCTCAGATTTCCCCGACCGAAATCAACGTGCCGCCATCGATAATCATCGCCTGGCCAGTCATCCAGCGCCCGGCGGGCGACGCCAGAAAAACGGCGGCGCCGGCAATGTCGTCCGGCTCTCCGAACCGGCGCAACGGCAAACGTTGTGTCATCAGTTTTTCAATTTTCGGATCTTTCCAAAGCGCTTCGGCGAACTTGGTTTTCACGACACCCGGGCAAATACAATTGACCCGAATATTGTCAGGCCCCGCCTCCACCGCCAGATTGCGGGCAAGCTGCAAGTCCGCAGCTTTGGAAATGTTGTAGGCGCCAATCGTGCCCGAGCCGACAAAACCGCCAACCGAAGAAATTAAAATGATCGCGCCGTCTTTTTTCTCCCGCATATCTGGCAGCACCATATGCGACAGCCAATGCGATGCTTTCACGTTGCAAGTGAGGATTTTATCAAACTGGTCGTCCGTCATCTCGGAAGACGGACCAAAATATGGGTTAACGGCGGCGTTTGACACCAGAATATCGGCAGGTCCTAAAGCTGACCTGGTTTCATCCACCAACCGTTCCAACTCTTCCTTGTGCGATATATTGCACGCAACCGCGATGGCGCTATCGCGCCCTTCGGCGCGGTTAATGAAG
>JBCBSY010000204.1:0-4665 GCA_039818925.1 Pseudomonadota bacterium
AGAAATCCGGTTTGTGGTTGTATCAAAGGATCTGGAAAAACTTTGCCGCCCGCTCTCTGAACCTCCGAAAGACTATCTGGAGGGAACACGCGCCGAAGATGCAAATCAATTCGGGTTGTTCCTTGAGCAGGGCGCGGTCGATGATTTTGCCGAGGAATACGAAGAAGCACTCAAATTCAAGCCGGATTTTCACAATCAGCTTAAAGCGAAGCTTCTTAAGAACCAGATCATCACCCAGATCGTGCAATCCGAGACACTCGAAGCTTGCATGCGCGCGCCCGAAAACCCGATGCGCGACAAGGAAGACCCGGCGACAATTTCATGGAATTTGGCGACATCAATCTTTTACAAGACGCGCCGCCGGCCTTGGGTGCTTTCGGACCTTCGTCCCGGAGTCTGTTACATGGGGATCGTCTTCAAAAAACTGGCCAAGAGCCAGGGCGATTTCAACGCCTGCTGCGGTGCGCAGATGTTTCTGGAAGACGGACACGGGATGGTTTTTAAGGGAGCACTCGGCCCCTGGTATTCCGAGGATACGCGCGAGTGTCATCTCAGCCGCGACGAGGCGGCTAAGCTGCTTGACCGCGCGCTTCTCTCTTACGCGGAAGAGCACGACAATAAGGCGCCAAAAGAAATCTATGTGCACGGAAGCGTTCGTTTTAACGCCGAGGAATGGGCGGGCTTTTTAGAAGCTGCGGAGCCATATGGTACTAAAGTCATCGGTGTCCGGATCAGGCGTGTGTTTGGCGGGCTGAAACTAATGACACGCGGGAACGGCGCTGTTATGCGCGGCAGTGCGCTTATCGCCTCGGAGACGAAAGCGTTTCTTTTTGCTTCCGGGTTTACGCCGCGCCTCAATACATATCCGGGATGGAATATTCCGAATCCGCTGGATATCGAAATTTGCAACGGTGAGGGCGATATCGAAACGGTGCTCAACGATATCCTGAGACTGAGCAAGCTTAATTATAATAGCTGCAAATTTGCCGACAGTTTTCCGATCACACTTAAATTTGCCGGCAGGATCGGCGATATCCTCACAACAATCCCGCCGGAAAGCCACTCCGGTGAGTGCGCTGAGGACTACAAACCGCTTCCGTTCTGGCATTATATCTGACAGCTTATTGTTCGGTAACCTGAGAAGGCTTGCGCCACGTTATAATGGCGCAAGGAACCTGCCTATTCAGCTTAAACCGAATTTCAAACGCCTGACCCAATAGCCGCGCCGCGCGCTGGCCCGCGCCGAAATCCCGTGTGGCGCGCGGCGAGTTCGCAAAGCTCACGCGGCTTTGGGGCGTTTGCTCTTCGGTTCTCACGTCTAAACGCCCCCGCGCAAAACCATCATGCGCGGGGGCGTCTGCTTTTAGACGCTCGCCGCTGGGCAGGGGTTCATGCGCAATTTTTAAGATGAAAGGATATTTGCGATGAGCCAGTCACAATTAAAGGAAAGCTATAAGTTTTTGGGAAAGCCTGATCAGACGTTTCGGGAATACGTTGTTCAGGAAATCGAACGCAGCCGCCAGCAACTTGAAGAAGCGGTTAATACCGCCGCCAAAACCCCGGACGGAAAACCGGTATTTTATACGATCTTGCGCAGTGTCTCGCGCTCGGGCATGAGCCGGACAATCTCTGTTCATTATGTCGAAAGGGAAAGCGGAGAGCTGTGCCAGCTCAATTACGCCTGCGCCGTCATATTGGGCCTGCCCATGGATGCCGCCCGCGAAGGCATCAAGATAAAGGGCTGCGGCATGGATATGGGCTTTGCGCTCGTTTACGACCTCGCCGCTAAAATTTGCGGGGACGGCTACGCGATCAACCACCGCTGGATTTGAGAAAGGAGGCCATCATGAAACCCCTTTCGCACGACGACAAAATCTACGCCTTTAAGCGCGCCACAGGCGCCTTTGCCAAGAGCCATCATCGCTGGAGCGAACGCGCGGCATCAGGATTGAGCGATGAGGAGCTGGCCGAGGCGCTTCAATTCGAGCTCGGCGTTTTCGGCGGCTCCGGCGGGCCGGGGCAAATGGATATTGTTTACCAAGGCGCCGGCTTAAAAATCTGGGCGGGCTGGGACGTATTCAACCACCATGAAACAAAACCGATTTTCGAAGGACAAAGCACTATTGAAATGGCGCGCCACGTTTACGGCATTGCCGATCCGGATGATGACCAACTTGCACTGTTGTAAGTTGCGCATTTGGCGGCGAACGCAGCCTCTTCGCAAAGGACGGCGAATAAATTTCGTGTACCAGAACGTGTACCAAAACGTGTACCAAACTCAGTTTTGGTTTCTTTTAAGTTATTGATTATATTGACATTTGAAGAAATTTTGGAGCGGGCGATGCGATTCGAACGCACGACCCTCACCTTGGCAAGGTGATGCTCTACCCCTGAGCTACGCCCGCTCACTGACGTCGCCAACACCGCATTGCGGTTCGGCAGGGGCCGCTATATGCACGACGGTCGGGCGCTTTGCAAGCGCAAAACCGCCCGAATGTTTGGGTTGAACCGGCAAGGTCAGGCAAAGCGATGGATAAGCAGGATCGGGGTGACGCAGCGGCAGCGGGGGCGCGCAGAGGCGCAGATCGAGCGACCCTATTTTCCTTTCTGGATGCGCAAGCCATTCCACACAAAACAGTCGATCACCCGGCGATCTTCACGGTTGGGGAAGGGCGCGCGCTCAAGCGGAAATGGCCTGGCGGACACTCAAAAAACCTATTTTTGAAAGACAAAAAAGGCGCGCTTTTCCTTGCGGTGGCGCTTGCGGAAACGAAGGTTGATCTGGTCGGACTGGGCAAGCGTCTCGGCGCGAAAGGGCGGCTCTCCTTTGGCAAACCGGACCTCATGACCGCGACGCTTGGGGTGATCCCCGGCGCGGTAACGCCTTTTGCACTGATCAACGAAAGCGCCAAAGCGCTGCGGACGGTAGTCCTGGACAAGGCGCTGCTCGCACAGGACCCGGTGTGGTTTCATCCGCTTGAAAACACAGCCTCCACGGGGGTTTCGCCGGACGATCTGGTGCAGTTTGTCAGGGCCTGCGGCTTTTCCCCGGAAATTTTGTCGCTCGCGGCCCCGTTTGAGGACGGAAACGGTTCCCTCTGACGGTTGCGTTTCACTGCGTGCGCGCTCATTTAATGAGGGTAGTCACGGAGACGAGGCATGAGCGAGATTATTGGCGGCGGGCCCGCAGCGCCAGGCGGAGCCGCAGATGCGGATCTGATCAAGGACGTTACCATCGAGACGTTTGAGGCGGAGGTGCTGACCGTCTCCATGACAATGCCGGTGATCGTGGATTTCTGGGCGGACTGGTGCGGCCCCTGCAAACAGTTGACCCCGCTTCTGGAGCGGGCCGTCAAGGCGGCGGGCGGTAAGGTCCGGCTTGTAAAAATCGACATCGACAAGAACCAGATGCTGGCCTCGCAGATGCGCATTCAGTCGATCCCGACCGTCTATGCGTTTTTTCAGGGCCGCCCGGTCGATGGATTTCAGGGCGCGGTGCCTGAGAGCGAAATCAAGGGTTTCATTGATCGTCTGGCGCAGGCGGCGGATGCGGCGGGAACCGGCGGCGCGCAGGAAGAGGTCGACTACGTGGCGGCGGCGGACGCTGCGCTGGAAAGCGGCGACGTCGCTTCGGCCGCGCAACTCTATGCCGAAGCGGCGCAGCAGGACGCCGAAAACGTCGCCGCGCTGGCGGGCCTTGCGCGCTGTCATTTATCGCTTGGCGACCCGGAAAAAGCGCGCCAGACGTTGGATCTTATTCCGGAAGCAAAAAAATCTGACGCCGCGGTCGCCAGCATTGAGGCTTCGCTGAAACTATCGGAAAGCGGCGCCGGAGGCGCAGACCTTGCAGCGCTTCAAGCCAAAGCAGAGGCGGCGCCGGACGATCTTGAGGCGCGGTACGCGCTTGCCGAGGGGCTTCTTGGCGGCGGCGCAATGGAGCCGGCGATTGAGGCGTTGCTTGGCATCATTGAGCGCGACCGTGACTTCAATGAGGGTGCGGCGCGAGAAAAACTGCTCACTGTCTTTGAAGCGCTCGGACATGCGCACCCTGCGACGGTGCGCGGTCGGCGGCGACTTTCCTCCATCCTCTTTTCGTAAAGGCGAAGACGATGAAAGGGGCGTTCGGGCCCAGACAGATACAAACGACGCCGGAAACGCTGCCGTTGTTTCCGTTGAGCGGCGCAGTTTTGCTGCCGGGCGGGCAATTGCCGCTGAATATCTTCGAGCCGCGCTATCTTGCGATGGTGGATGCCGCGCTTGCCGGCGACCGGCTCATCGGCATGATCCAGCCCGCCGACGAGGAAGGCGCGCCGACCCCGGCGCTCTATAGCGTTGGTTGCGCTGGCCGCATCACGTCTTTTGCCGAGACGGGGGATGGCCGGTATTTGATCAATCTGACCGGAACGCGCCGTTTTCGGTTGGCTGAGGAGCTGGCGAGCGATGCGCCTTATCGTTTGGCGACGGCGGACTGGTCCGCGTTTGATATCGACGCTCATGGCGACCCGACAATTGATGATGTCGACCGCGATGCGCTGCTGTCAGCGCTCCGGGATTATCTGGCTACGGAGAATTTACAGATCGAGTGGGAAAAGGCGGCGGACGCTTCCGCTCAGGCGCTGATCGTTTCACTCGCTATGGGTTGCCCGTTTGAGCCAAATGAAAAAC
>JBCBSY010000205.1:0-4651 GCA_039818925.1 Pseudomonadota bacterium
CTGCCGATCCCCATATGGACGCCGAAATCATTGGGTTCGCGACCGAAAAGCTTGCGAACCTTGAGGCGCGCGATCTGCGCCGCTCGCTGAAGCCCACAAGCCGGCGCGGCGCGGCCGCGACCCGTGACGACGACACGCTGATCTCCTTCAGCGACAATGATTATCTCGGCCTCGGCACAGAGCCGGAGGTCATCGCCGCGGGTATCGACGCAGCAAAAAAGTTTGGCGCCGGGGCCGGCGCGTCGCGTCTTGTCACCGGCGATGTCCCCTTGAACCAACGGGTGGAAGACAGGCTCGCCGCGATCAAAGGAACCGAGGCGGCGCTTTTGTTCGGGTCTGGATATCTCGCCAATATCGGCGCCATTCCGGTGTTGGCGGGACCGGAAGACGTGATCATTCTCGATGAGCTTAGTCATTCCTGCATACATGCAGGGGCGGCGTTGTCGCGCGCCAGGGTCATCCGGTTCAGGCACAATGATGTTGATCATGCAGCGCAAGTTTTGCGGGACGCAGCGCCCTTTCGCCGCGCGCTGATCATCACCGAAACGGTGTTCTCCATGGATGGCGACCGCGCCCCGCTGCAGGATCTCGCCGCTTTATGTGCAAACCACCACGCATGGCTAATGACCGATGACGCCCACGGTCTCGGCGTGATTGATGCGAATAATCCGGCGCCGGTGCAGATGGGCACGCTATCGAAAGCGGCCGGCGCTTATGGCGGTTATGTCTGCGGGCCGCAGGCTTTGATTGATCTGCTCGTCAATCGCGCCCGCAGCTTCGTCTACACAACCGGCCTGCCGCCTTTTGTGCTGGGCGCCGCCGACAAGGCGCTGGAGATTATCGCATCGGATAAGGCGCGCCGCGAGAAAGTGCTGGCGAACGCCAGGCTGTTTTGCCGCCTGGCGGGGCTCGACGAGCCCCAAAGCGCAATCGTTCCGCTTATTCTGGGCGAGGCGGACGCAGCGCTTGCCTTTTCCGCCCGCCTGCAGGCCGAAGGCTTTCTCGTGACGGCGATCCGGCCGCCCACCGTGCCGGAGGGGACCGCCCGGCTGCGCTTTGCATTTTCAGCGCTTCATCGAGAGGCCGATATTCGGCGTCTGGCGGAGAACGTAAACTCTTTTCGCGCTGCGGCGTAGCCTCGCAACAGGGGACCAGGATGGGCAAAGCGTATTATGTGACCGCGACGGGCACCGAGATCGGCAAGACGTTCATCGCCGCCGCCCTGCTGCGCGCCGCCCGTCAATCAGGATATTCTGTACACGCTATAAAACCGTTGATGAGCGGGTTCAGCCGATCGGCGCTTGGCGCGTGCGACGCCGGTCAGCTTCTTATCGGCTGCGGACGTGACGTCACAGCGCAGACAGTAGATGCGATCTGTCTCCATTCCTTTACAGAGCCGCTGGCGCCGAATGTTGCCGCCAGGCGGGCGGGGGTTGCGCTTGATGACGCTACGCTGGTCAAATTTTGCGAACAAGGGCTCGCCGCACCACATGATCTCACCCTGATTGAGGGCGCCGGCGGCGTCTTGTCTCCGGCGACAGACACCCTGCTGCAGGCGGATCTTGCCGCAAGGCTGTCGCTGCCGGTGATTTTGATCAGCGCTGATTATCTCGGCACAGTCAGCCATACCCTCAGCGCGATGGAAGCGCTGGAAAAGCGGGGCCTCAAAATCGCCGCTGCGATCATTAGCGAACCCGTCTCCGGCGCCAATCCGAGGGCCATGGCGGAGGAGCTCGCCCGCTGGCGGCCCGAGACCCCGTTTCTGACCGCCCCGCATGATGATGACGGCATTGGCGGGACGCTCTTGGCGACGCTTGGTCTATGACCCGGCAAGATACTGAAAATCCTACAGAAATTGACGCCACAGGCCTGCGATGCCCGATGCCGGTGATCAAGATTGAAGCCGCCCTTCGGCGGAAATCCCCTGGTCAGCAGGTGCTGATCCGCGCTGATGACCCGCTGGCGGCGGTGGATATTCCCCATTTTTGCCGGAAAAGCGGGCATTCCGTGGCGCGCCAGCCTGACGAGGGGGCGCCGGAACGCCCGGTTTGCGTCTTTCTGGTCACGGCAGGGCCAAATCCGGGCTGAAATGGCTTCACCGCCCTCTTCCGGCCCCCTTTTTCGTTCAAAAATGGTAAAGGTTAATATGGAGGGCCGCGTCAATGCGTGCTTTAATGCACATGTCGGCGGCAGCCCGTCTGGATTTAGGGCCGCTGGCTCGTCCGTGCTGGCGAGTATTCCGGCGGGGACTCTGGTTCGAACCGTTAACCATCGCGAGTGCGGTTAACAAGGTTTGGAAGTCTGTTGAGGGGAAGCGGGGATATGAAGAAAGATCCGAAGATGCTGTTTGGAAAAGCACGCCGTCTGATGGGCGGCATGGCGGCGGCGTCCGTCCTTTTGTTCGGCGCGCTAACACCAGCGCACGCAACCTATGAAGCGGGGCTTCAGGCCTACAAGAACGGCCAATACGCGCAAGCGCTTGATCTCTGGCGCCGGTTTGCGGTCGCCGGCGACATCCGGTCCAAAAAGATTCTCGGCGACGTTTACTCCGGCAAACCGCTTGAGGCGGCGCGGAACGCAAATGCGCCGCTTGAGGAAATCCCTGTCGACAATGTTCAGGCGCTGCTGTGGTACACGCTGGCCGCTTATCACGACTTCTCCGCCTACCAACTGCCGACCGCGGATGAGGTGAATGCGCAAATCCTGGCTGAAGCGCGCCTCACCGACATTCGTTTCCGGATGAGTTCAGGCGATGTCCGCGACGCAGAAGACCTGATTTCCCAGACCTTCGAGGCAGGCAGCCCCTACGACATTTATCGCCTTGGCGAGATGTACCAGAAAGGCGCCGGCCTTGAAAAAAGCAACACCAAAGCTTTGCAGATGTATGCGCTCGCAAAAGAGCGCGGCGTCGGCGAAGCCAGCGCTGCTTATGAATTCCTTGAGCCGCTGATGAACCCGAAGGAAATCGACGTGGCCGAAGAGGCCGCTTCGGAATGGCAGCCGCCGCTGCCGCCGGAGCATACAGGCAAGACCCGCCAGCAACAGGAACTTGAACGCCTCAAGAGAGAGCTTGAAGAAATCAGGATGGCGGATGCGCTGGAAGCGGTTTCCGACATCGATGTGGAGCTGATCCAGCGGGCCCTGAATGCGCTCGGGTTCCGGGCCGGCACCGTCGACAACAAGCTCGGGCCGTCAACCCGCGCCGCGATCCGGCGGTTCCAGTATTCGCAGGTCGCCCGCGACTTCAATATGAGCGAAAACGAAAAGCAATCGGTCGTCACCGGCGTGCTGACACCGCGTCAAACCGTCGATCTCTTTGGCGACGCGGCGCGCGCCAAACATCCAATGTCGCAATATGTCTACGGCATCATGTATGTGCGCGGCATTGGCGTTGAGCAGAATGGCGAAGAGGCCGTTTACTGGCTTGGCGAGGCCGCTGGCCAGAACCTTGCGATCGCGCATTACGCTCTTGGCGTCGTCTACCGAGACGGCACGACCGGCCTGAACGAGGTTGCTCCGGACGAGCGGCAATCCGCCTTCCACCTCGCGCGCGCCTCCGCGCTCGGCTACACGCCGGCCAATGATGCGCTGCGCCGACTCAGCTTCGAATATACGCGCGATATCCAGTAAGGGGTTTTGAGATGAAACGCACAGCTATCCAACATTTCGCCCCCGTCGCAGCCGGCCTTTTGGCCGCCAGCATGATCGCCACCACGGCGCATGCGCAATCGCTTGGCGGATTTCCAATCCGCGAGCCCGGCGCCGGATCTTCCTCAACCGGGGCAACCGGCAGTGGTTCGAGCAAAAAAGGGCCGATGCAAATTATCGTCGACGCCAATGGCCCGGGCCCTTACAAAACCATTTCCGAGGCGATCGACGACGTCGCTGAGGGCGGCGTCGTTTACGTGATGCATGGCGTCTACAATGAATCCATCACCCTCGATAAATCGGTGTTCATTCAGGGCGACCGCGGTCCCGGTTCGGGCGTCGAGATTTCTGCGCCGATGAACGCGCCATGCCTGCAGTTTTCACCGGAAGACGGCACGTCTCATGCGGTGGTCGCCAATGTTCAGTTTGCGGCGAAAATCAATTCAAGCGCCGACGCCTGCATTGACGTCAAACAGGGCGTTTTCACCCTGAAGGAAAGCGATGTCCTCGGCTCGGGCGTGCGGCCTGCAGTTCGCATCAATGGCGGCACGGTCATGCTGGAGAAAAACCGCATTAGCGCCGGCTCTGAAGGCGTTTTCGTGGCGCAGCAGCATTCACTGTCGCAGAGCTTCATTATCGACAACAAGATCCTGCAGAACAAAGTCGGGGTCGATATTGCGTCTGGCAGCCGCGCTGACGTCGTGATCGCGGGGAACGAGATCTTTGACAATCTCGACAGCGGCGTCAAATCATCCGGTTACGGATCAGCAAAACTGATCGGCAACAAGATCCGCAATAACAAAGGCTCCGGCGTCATCCTTGACAAATACGCCAAGCTGTCTCTGGTGCGGTATAACGAAATCGCACAAAACAGCGGCGACGGCGTCGCCGTGCCTTTTGGCGTCAACGGCGTCATCGAAGACAACGATATTATCGGCAATGACGGCCTTTCAATCTTCCTGCGCGAAGGGCTGGAGCCGAAAGTGACAAATAACATCATCGA
>JBCBSY010000206.1:0-4631 GCA_039818925.1 Pseudomonadota bacterium
CCACTGTATAGACAATCCAGAGGAATATAATCATCGGACCGCCCACCATCATGAAGTCTCTAAATTTGTAATGACCTGGGGTCATTACCAGCAGATTGGTCTGATAGGCGATCGGCGTTGCAAACGAACAGTTTGAGCCAAAAATAACTGTCAATACCAGAATATGCTCGTCGATGCCGACCTGATTTGCGGCGGCGACGGCGACCGGCGTGAACAACACGGCGGTTGCGTTGTTGGAGAGCATGTTGGTCAGCGCGGCGCACATGATGAAGAACGCCGAGACAAGCACGATCGGCCCAAAGCCGGCGGCGGCTGCAGCGATGGACTCGCCGAGGAAAGCGGCGCCGCCCGTGCGCTCCAGCGCGCCGCCCATGGCGAGCGACGCCCCGATCAAAAGGTAGATCCGCCGGTCGATGGCGCGCGCCGCCTGGCGTACGTTCAAACAGCCAAACGCCACCATGGCGGTCGCCCCCGCAATCGCTGTGACGGCGATCGGGGCCAGCCCGGTTGCGGTGAAACCGACGACTGCGGCGAATATCAAGGCGGCGATACTGGCGTTGCGCTGATCGGGAAGCCCTTGCATCGACCATTCAAGCAACAGGATGTCCCGGTCCGCGCGCAGGTTTCGAATATCGTTCAAGTCGCCTAGGATCAAAAGCACGTCGCCCGCTTCGAGGCGGATGGTGTTCATTTGGGTCCGGATCATCCGGCTGCGCCGTTCAATCCCGAGGATGACGCAATTGGTTTGTGCATGAAAACTGATTTGCGCGACCGAACGGCCAATTAACCGCGATCCGGGCGCGACAATCGCCTCGACCATGGTCAATTGCGTTGAACGCTGAACGGAGCCGTCTTCTTCGTCAGCGATGGTGGTTTCCGCCATCAAGCCCTCGAGCATTTCCGGGTTTGATTTCAACAGCGAGGTCAGCGCCGCGCGGGTGGCGGCGACAATCACCACGTCGCCGCCGCGAAACGCAAATTCGTCAAACGGCGGCAGGATGGCCTTCTCCCGGCGCTGGACCATGCGCACGGTGATGTCCGGGAGATCGACAAAGAGGCCCGCCACAGGGCCTTTGCCAATAAGCGGGTGCCCGCGATTGATCTCGATTTGTGCGATAAAATGTTTGCCGTCCCGCTCATTGAGGCCGGGTTGCTGATTGGGATTATCGCGCTTGGGCAACAGCCATCGGCCGGCCGTCGCCATGTAAACAATGCCGGTCGCGGCAAGGATGAGACCCATCGGCGTCAATTCGAAAAACCCGATTTCGCCGCCGGTGGTCGCCTTGTAGGATTGCGCCGCCAGCAGGTTTGTCGAGGAACCGATCAGCGTGGTCATGCCGCCCAGGATCGACAAATAGGAGAGCGGCATCATGAACCGCGAAACGCGAATTTTGCTTTGTTGTGCGATCGCCGCCATGATCGGAATAAACATCACAACGACCGGCGTGTTGTTCAAAAACGCGCTGACCACCATGATGAACAAAAAGACTGCGCCGGTGACAAGCGTCGGGCGCTTGTCAAATGCGCGGAGCAGATATTGGGTCGGATGTTCCAGCGCCCCAGCCTGAAACATTCCCTGACCAATGATCAGCAGACCGAGAATCGCAAACAGCGCCGGACTTGCAAATCCCGATAGCAACACTTCTGTTGTCAGCAGGTTTTCGCCATTGGCCTGCATCGGCGCCAACAGGAAAAGCAGCATCAGCGCAACAATCGCCCCGGCGGAGATCAGCTCCAGCGGAAACCTGTCCAGCGTATAAAAAACGATGGTGACCAGGATGATCGCCAGGGTGGCCCACATCTGCCAGGGGGCTGCGAGAATAGTTTCCATCATGTCAGCTTGTCGTGACCCGGCCTTGTTGTGAACCTTGCGCGCGGTATTCCGGCCGCGGCGCGCCTGTTGCGCACCCCGGCGCTTTGTATTTTCCAGAATTGATGCTAACGCGACAAGTCCTAAATGTTTCAATATGTTGAGTGGGATTGGCCCCATCAGGCGAAAGCAGCCGCATGACTGACAAATATAGACCTCTAAAGAACGCTTTTGGCCGTTTCGCTACCGGAATCGGCGTCGCCGCCTGCCGAAATGGTGATCAGGCGATCACTGCGATCACCATAAATTCCTTCACGTCGGTCTCGCTTGAGCCGCCGCTGGTGCTCTGGTGCCTGGAAAACCGGTCCTCCACCTACAGCGCCTTTATGGCGGCGGAAAGCTATGGCGTCTCGATTTTGCGCGCGGATCAGGAAGCGGTTTCCCAGCGTTTTGCGCGCTTCCTGCCGAATGGACCGGAAGAAGAAGAATTTGAAAACTGGGTCACGGGCGCGCCAATCCTGAAACAGCGGCTTGCTGGTTTCGATTGCAAGATTGCAGCAAGACATGAAGCTGGCGATCATGTGATCCTGGTGGGCGAGGTCGTTCGCTTTGACAGTGTTGAAGGCTCGCCGCTTCTTTATTTCGCGAGCCAGTATATACAGGGTCAGCATATTCAGGATACGAATAAAAAATGACAAAAGCTTCGTTTCTCGGTCTTGGCGTCATGGGCTATCCGATGGCGGGCCATTTGGCGTCAAAAGGATTTGATATCTTCGTCTACAACCGGACCGCGGCGAAGACGGATGGATGGCTTAAAGAACATAAAGGCCAGGGCGTCGGTTCGCCGGCTGAAGCGGTGACAGACGCCGACCTCGTCTTTGCATGCCTCGGCGACGACCCGGATGTGGCGGGCGTTGTGGAAGCAGCCGCCAGCGGTCTGAAGCGCGGCGCGGTTTTTGTCGATCATACAACGGCCTCGCCGGATCTGGCCCGGCGTCTTTTTCGAGATCTGGGCGAGCTTGGTGTCGGCTTTGTCGACGCGCCGGTTTCCGGCGGTCAGGCTGGCGCCGAAAACGGCAAACTCTCTGTCATGTGCGGCGGCGAGGCGGCGCATGTTGAGGCGGCGCGCCCGGCGATGGAGGCCTATGCGGCGCGGATTGTTCACGTCGGTCCTGCCGGCCACGGTCAATTGTGCAAGGCTGTCAATCAGATTTGTATTGCCGGGCTGCTGCAAGGCCTTTCCGAAGGGGTGCATTTCGCCGGGCGCGCCGGGCTCGATATAGACCGGGTGCTGGAGGCGATTTCCGGCGGGGCCGCGCAAAGCTGGCAAATGGAAAACCGCGCAAAAACAATGGCTGCGGATGAGTTTGAATTCGGTTTTGCGGTGGACTGGATGCGTAAGGATTTGCGGATTGCCCTGGCTGAAGCGCGCGAAAACGGCGCCCGCCTGCCGGTTACCGCTTTGGTTGACCAGTTCTATGCGGATGTGCAGGCCATGGATGGCGGCCGCTGGGACACCTCAAGTCTGATCCGGCGTCTGTCGGATATAGACTAGCCAGGCGAACGCGCCCACAAATCATCACGATAAAGAATTGCGAAAGCCTTTCCGGTTTGTGGGCCAGCTGTTTCACGAATTGGAAAGCCTTTGCGCCGTAAAGCCCCCTTTATCGCGTTGCTGCGAAAATTCTTCGTCATGTGTAAAGGCGTTTCAAGATGACCAAAAATTTCAACACCGGCGTCGCGCCGCTTTCCGTTCTGGCTTTGCTCGGCATGGCCTCGCCGGCGGTCGCATCGGGCTTTGCGCTCAACACCCAAAGCGCCGAAGCGCTTGGGGCCGCGACAGCGGGCGCGCAAGCGACACCGGGAACACCCGGCAATGCTTACTTTAATCCGGCGTCCATTGTCGGGGTCGAGGGGCTTGAAACATCGCTTTCGACAATTCTCGTTCTGAACGACACGTCTTATGAAAATGCAAGCGGCGCGCTTTTCGGAACCGTGCCCGTAGCGGGCGACAGTGCAGGCGAGGACGTCATCGGCGACGGCGTTTTTCCGACCGGCGCCGTCGCCACGAAACTGAGCGATCGGATTTTCGCCGGGCTCGCCCTTTACGCGCCTTTCGGGTTCAATACGTCCTATGACGACACGTCGGTTGCACGTTACCACGGCACATTTTCGCAAGTGGTCTCCGGCTCGATCTCGCCGATCCTCGGGATTGATCTCGGCGGCGGCTGGTCCGTGGCGGCGGGGCCGCGCTTTCAGTATCTCGATATCGATATCGAAGGCGCCATCGATGCAGCGGGTATCGAATCCGCTTTGCTGATGACCATGAGCGTTCCGGGAACGGATGACGCTTTTGTGGATATCTCTGCGAATGACTGGGGCGTTGGTTATGCGCTCGGCGTTCATGGCGCGCTTGGCGACCGGGTCACCATTGGCGCGAGCTTCTCATCAAAGGTTGAGCACAATCTTGAAGGAAGCGCTGAATTCGATATCAGCACATCCGCAGCCGGACAGGCCGTTGCGCAAGCCGCGGGGCTGTTTCAGGACACCGGCGTCACCGGCGATTTGACGACGCCCGCGACGCTGCAGTTTGGCGTGAAAGTCGATATATCCGACAAGATGCGCGTGCTCGCCTCCGCGATGCAGACGCGCTGGAAAAGTTTCGATCAGCTTGTAACGGCTTTTGACAACCCGGCGCAGCCGCCGGAGATCACAACGCAAAACTGGAACAATACCTGGGCGGGCGCCATCGGCGTTGAGCGCGAATTTGGGCCTGCGCAGACGGTCCGCCTCGGCGTAATGTATGAAGAAGACCCTGCGG
>JBCBSY010000207.1:0-4620 GCA_039818925.1 Pseudomonadota bacterium
AAATTTATGCGCAACGCCTATGCCGATTTCGACATTGGCGAAATGGAAGAGGGATTGAAACGCTATTGCGGCAGCGGTCTTTTGATCCATCAGGACGGGCGCATCTGGGATTTTGACAACAGCTTTTGTTTAACGCCGGTGGCGCAAGGCGGGTTTTGGGCGCGCGGATCCGGCATGGACCTTGCCGTCGGGGCCAGCAAGGCGCTGGAAACGTTTGTGTCGTCGCCAAAGGAGCTGACCCGACGTGTTCTTGAAATCGTTGTTGCAAACGACATCGACAGTCCCGGCGAAGTGCTCATTCAGACTTTTGACGCCGATGGCGTTCTTTCCGATCCGCTAGAGTTGTGAGGTAGTGGTTATGCAAATTCGTGACGCCCTGACATTTGACGACGTGCTCCTGGAGCCGGGCCCTTCCGAAGTGATGCCTAACGAAGTCAGCGTAAAAGCTCGCCTGACCCGCGAGGTTACACTCAATATTCCAATCCTCGCCTCCGCCATGGACACCGTGACAGAGGCTGAAATGGCGATTGCCATGGCGCAGAATGGCGGCATCGGCGTTCTGCATCGTAACTTGTCTATTGAGGAGCAGGCTGAACATGTGCGTCGCGTCAAGCGCTTTGAAAGCGGCATGGTGGTCAATCCGCTGACCCTGACGCCGGACGACACGCTGCACACCGCGCAGGAGATCATGCTGGAGAAAAACATCTCTGGCTTCCCGGTGGTGGAAGATCGCGACGCCAACGGCGTCGGCAAGCTGGTTGGGGTGCTGACGAACCGCGACATGCGGTTTGCCCGCAATCTAGATCAGCCTGTGCGCGACCTTATGACCGCAGTGGATCTCGTCACGGTTTCTCCCGGCGCCAGCCAGGAAGAAGTGCGCACACTATGCCACAAACGCCGGATCGAACGGGTTGTCGTGGTGGATGATCAGTATCGATGCGTTGGTCTGATTACGGTCAAGGACATGGAAAAAGCACGGGCTTATCCGCTTGCGGCGAAAGACGCGGAAGGGCGTTTGCGGGTGGCCGCGGCGTCATCGGTCGGCGACGCCGGGTTCGACCGGATTGAGGCGCTGATCGAGGCGGGCTGTGATGTCGTCGTTATCGACACCGCTCACGGCCACTCGTCCAAAGTCGTGGAGCAGGTCGAGCGCGTCAAACGCATGTCGAATGCGACGCAGGTCATTGCCGGTAATGTCGCGACCTTTGAGGGCGCCAAAGCGCTGATCGGCGCCGGCGCCGATGCGATCAAGGTCGGCATTGGGCCGGGCTCGATCTGTACGACGCGGATTGTCGCCGGTGTGGGGGTGCCGCAACTGACCGCCGTGATCGATGCGGCGCGTGCCGCGAGAGAAGCAGGCGTGCCGGTGATCGCCGATGGCGGGATCAAATATTCCGGCGACATCGCCAAAGCGCTCGCCGCTGGCGCCGATTGCGTGATGATCGGCTCGTTGCTCGCCGGAACCGACGAAGCGCCGGGCGAGGTTTTTCTTTATCAGGGCCGGTCCTACAAATCCTATCGCGGCATGGGCTCGATCACCGCGATGGCGCGCGGTTCCGCCGACCGGTATTTTCAGGCGGACGTGACCGAACAGATGAAGCTTGTGCCCGAAGGCATTGAAGGCCGCATTCCCTATAAAGGAAGCATCAGCCCGATCCTGCACCAGCTGGTGGGCGGGGTGCGCGCCTCAATGGGCTATGTGGGCGCGCCGACCATCTCGGAGATGCAAAAGCGCGCACGGTTTGTAAAGATCACCAATGCGGGGCTGAAGGAAAGCCACGTCCATGATGTCGCCATCACCCGCGAAGCGCCGAATTATCCCACGCCGAATTAATGCGCCTTCCCGGACGAATCTCCGCCGCGATTGAAATTCTGACCGACTTCGAGGTGCGCCGCGTGCCGCTGAAAACGGCGATCGCTGATTGGGCGCGGAACAATCGCTATGCGGGCGCGAAGGATCGGGCATGGATTTCGGGACTGTGCCTCGACGTTCTCCGCAGGCGGAACAGTCTCGCCGCGGTGATGCAAGACGAAGCTCCTCGCGCGGTGGCGTTTGCGGCGTTGCGATTTCTCTGGGCGGTTTCCACCGAGGAACTGGCCGAGATTGCCGCAGAAGAGCCGCATGGGCCGGGTGCGCTCAGTGAGGAGGAAGTGGAATGCCTTCAGCCTTCCCATCCGCTTTTCCCGGCGAAAGCCGGGACCCGGAAAGCCGATCAATTGGACCCCGGCTTGCGCCGGGGAGAGCGGGGGGAGGAGATTGCAGCCCACATCCCCGGCGACTTCCCCAAATGGCTGGCGCCCCATATCGAACGCGTATTCGGCGCCGAATCCGCCGGCATCATGAGCGCCTTTGCTGAACGCGCCGATATTGACCTTCGTCTCAATACGCTGAAGACGGCGCCGGAAAAGGCGCTGGCGGCGTTGAAAACCGTCAAGGCGGAGGCGGTTCCAGTCCTCAAGACAGCGGCGCGCATCGCCGCCCCGGAGCCGAGCGAAAAGGCGCCGGGCGTCACCGTCATTCCGGCTTTCAACAAGGGCTGGGTTGAGGTCCAGGATCTCGGATCGCAAATCGCCGCCTGCGCCGCGGGCGATATCAAAGGCGCACAGGTTCTGGATTATTGTGCAGGCGGCGGCGGGAAAACCCTGGCGCTCGCCGCGATGATGGAGAACACGGGCCAGCTTTACGCCTATGACCGCGACCCGCGTCGATTGAAGCCGTTGTTTCATCGCGCCAAACGCGCGGGGCTGCGAAACTTGCAGATTCGCTCGCCTGCGGGCCATGAGGGGCTTGATGACCTCAAAGGCAAAATGGACGTTGTGTTTGTCGATGCGCCCTGCACCGGCGCAGGCACCTGGCGGCGCCATCCGGATACGAAATGGCGCCTGACCCCGCAGCAGCTGGAACGGCGCATGGCTGAGCAGGATGTTGTGCTGCGTGAGGCGGCGGCATTCGTCAAACCCGGCTGCCGGATGGTGTGGGTGACTTGCTCGTTTCTTATGGAGGAAAATGAAGACCGGCTGGCCGCATTTTTGTCGGCAAACAATGATTTTGCAATGACGCCGGCGTTGGACGCCATTAGTGCGTCAGGTCTCCTCACGGAAACAGGTCGGGAAGCCTTGATGCCTTGCATGACAAAAGAGGGCGCGCTGCGTCTGACGCCGGACAAGCTCCGCGCCGACGGGTTTTTCGTAGCGGTTGTTGAGCGCGCCCTAGATTAGCCCGAACAGCTTTTTCCGGCCTGTTGTTAAAAATACAGTTTTTTTGAAGAAGGCATCGCATTCATCCGATACTTTGTCGAAGCGAAACCCCGTGACGGTCTCCATCAGGGAAAAAACGACGTCCTCCCCCATGACATCATGGGTGAGTTCATCATTATAGCTTTCGGCAATCTCTTCCGGATCGCTCCATGCTTTCAGCGCGGTATCTACGTTTATGTCGCCGCATAGGCCTGTCACCGCTTTGCGCTCGACCTCAAGCAATTCGCCATTGTCGGCATAGAAGCCGTCATCGGCGGAACCAGCTCTGCGCCGAAGCTCTGCGCCATTTTCATATTTCGCAAAGCCATAGAGATTGGTCGTGCTTTGAAGGAGCAAGAACGTTGCGTCTTCATTGCCTTTGTACCCGTTTTGCAGCGCATCCATGACAAAACGCCAATCAAAGAGCCAGACGTGGTCTCTGCTGAAGGAGACGTAGTTGATTCTGCCGTTTTCCGGATAGAGAATCTGGTCAACAGCAAGGTCGCTATCCTGCAAAGATTTTGGAGCACCGTAGAAACCGGCAACTGCATCTTCAACGGATCGGTTTTTAAGAGGAATAATCGCGATAGCGAGTTTCCAGCCCATGATTTTCCTCTGCTCTGGCGTACACGGTGATGCGTAAAACACTCTTAAGCGCATTAATTCCAGAATACCGTAAGACCTTTTCCGTTTGAAGCACTTGATTGATTCCGCTTAAGTGCATCCATGACACTTGACCATTAATTCAATGCACATGACGACGCGCTGATTCTCGATTTCAGCGCTCAAGTGATGAAGCTGATCGACCCATGCCGGCACTTGATGCTACCGGTTCATCAACTCGCTTCACCGAGGCGGGCCGGAAAGCGTTGAAGGGTTGTGCGACTAGGGAGGGCGCGTTGCGCCTGACGCCGAATATTATCCACGCCGACGTGTTTTTCGTCGTTGTTGTGTCGGGGGCGTGATGAATGCATACCATGGCCGCAGCGGGCTGCGTGTTTGAAAAACCGCTGCGACAGAAAAATGCAGTTCATGATAGCACGGAAAAAAATGTGCGGGATAACTTTCCGTGGCTTTTGCGGCTGCCTTATGATCGATGAAACCGTGCATAAGCCTTTAGGAGACGGCAGCCCGCGGGCAGCGCGCCGCGCCCGGGTGAAACAACGAAAGGAATGTGAAACGTTGTCTGAGGTTGCTCTAAATGTTTTACAACAATCGGCGGAACGCCTTGCAGCAAGCCAAAAAGATCAAACGCACGGGATTTTCGGCGGCGCACCGGATAGGCCGGTGATTCAATGGTGACGAGAGCCGGAGACTCCGCTAAAGGCCCAACATGACCCTCGATCCACACGCCAGAGCCCATGACCGCGCGCTGATTATCGA
>JBCBSY010000208.1:0-4614 GCA_039818925.1 Pseudomonadota bacterium
GTGTTGATCGCCAAGGGGGGCAATGGCGGGTTTGGCAATGCGCGCTTCAAGTCCTCCACCAACCGCGCGCCGCGCCGCGCGAACCCCGGCCAGCCGGGCGAAAAACGCACCATCTGGCTGCGGCTGAAGCTGATCGCCGATATCGGTCTGGTCGGCCTGCCCAATGCGGGGAAGTCCACCTTCCTTGCGGCCGTCTCGGCAGCGAAACCGAAAATCGCGGACTACCCGTTTACGACCCTGCACCCAAATCTCGGGGTGGTGCGGGTTGGGGAGGGGCAGAGTTTTGTGCTTGCGGATATTCCCGGCCTGATTGAGGGCGCTCACGAGGGGGCCGGGATCGGCGACCGGTTCCTGGGCCATGTGGAACGTTGCGCGGCGTTGTTGCATCTCGTGGATGGAACTGAGGACGACGTTGCGCAGAGTTATCAGACGGTTCGAAAAGAGCTTGAGGCCTATGGCGGCGGACTTGCGGACAAGCCTGAAATTCTCGCGCTGAACAAAGTAGACGCCCTGACGCCCGAGACCGTTGATGCGCGAATGGCGGCGCTCGCGGCGGCTTCGGGCAAGCATGTGGCCGCAGTCTCGGGAGCGAGTGGCGCTGGTCTGTCCGAGCTTTTGAGCAAATTGATGGCCCTTGCTGCTACTGCAAGACAAAATTCTACCTTGGACACAACGAAAGACGGCCTGGTGGCGCATCCTGCTCCCGGCGAAAAGTCAGATTGGACGCCTTAGACGGGCCTTTTTGCGCCAAACGGTTGGATTTTCCTTATTGACCCCTTAAGTAGCGGCCTCGCCGAAAGACCGGAGCCGTCGCTTGCCGCCAGCCCAATCGATAGAACGACGCCGGATCGGTCTCTTGGGCGGGTCCTTCAATCCACCGCATCAGGGGCACCGCGAGATTTCACTGGCGGCGCTGGAGCGTCTGGGACTCGACGCCGTCTGGTGGCTGGTCACGCCGGGCAATCCCTTAAAAGACCCCTCGATCTACGCTGATTATCAGGACCGGCTGCGACTGGCGCGGCTCGTTAGCAACCATGCCGACATTGTCGTCAGCGATTTCGAACACCGCCACGGGCTGACTTACACCGCTGAAACCCTGGATGCGCTGCAGGCGCTCAACCCGAACACGGCTTTTGTCTGGTTGATGGGCGCCGACGGGCTCGAGAACTTTCACCGCTGGAAAAACTGGCGCGGGATTGCTGAAGCGGTCCCGATTGCGGTGTTCAATCGCCCGGGCCATGGCGACGCGGCATTGGAAAGCGAAGGCGCCGAGGCGCTGTCAGCGTTTCGTTTGCCGGCGGAGAAAGCCATGGAGTTGTGGGACAGCCCGCCGCCCGCCTGGATATTTTTTCCGGATACGGACAACCCGATTTCCTCGACTGCCATCAGGAGCAGGACAATTCAACATGCTGCACGCGCCGACGCCCATGATGATCTCATCGCGCCTTGTGGCGCACTGGCGTTTTTTCTGGACCTTCATCCGGACCTTGGCGATTTTCGCGCTGACGCGCTTCGCGCACTTTCCGCCACCCCGAAGTCGATTTCACCGAAATATTTCTACGATGAGCCTGGCTCGAAGATATTCAACAAGATTACTGAGCTAGAAGAATATTATCCGACGCGCACCGAGCGAACAGTTTTTCTGGACAACGCTGCGGAGATCGCTGGCGCGATTCACGACGGCGTCGCAATTTTTGAATATGGGTCCGGCTCCAGCGAAAAAATCGAATGGCTGATCAACGGCGTAAATGACCCCGCCGCTTATGTGGCGATGGACATATCCCGTGATCATCTTCTGGAAAGCGCGTCCGCCATGGCGGAAACGCTGCCTGTGCCGGTCGCGGCTGTCTGCGCGGACTTTCACTCGCCGATCACCTTGCCAAAGAAGGCGCTGAACTCTCCTGCGCACTGGCTTGGTTATTTTCCAGGATCGACTCTCGGCAACATGTCGAATGAGGACGCGGCGGCGTTTTTGACACGGGCCTCGCAAACGTTGGGCGAGGATGCGCAGTTTTTGTTAGGCGTTGATCTCGTCAAGGAGCGCGCCGTTCTGGAAGCGGCCTACAGTGACTCAAAAGGCGTGACCGCGGCGTTCAATCTGAACCTGCTGACGCGCATGAAAACCGAGCTGGGCGCCAAACTTCACCTGGAAGATTTTGAACATCACGCGTTTTACAATGAGAGCGAAGATCGGATTGAAATGCATCTGCGCGCCCTGCGCCCGACGGCCATAACCATTGATGGCCGGGAGTTTGCCTTCGCAAAAGGCGAGACGCTCCATACCGAGAATTCGCACAAATTCACCCTAGAAAAAATTGAGCGTCTTGTTAACCAAACCCCCTGGCGGCTTGAAAAAGCATGGACAGACGCGAACCAGTGGTTCGCCGCGTGCCTTTTGAGCAACAGATAATTTGGCGCTTCAAGGTTGGAGGCGGGCCGGAAGCGGCCTATATTGGCAATGCGGGAATGTTCCCGTGCAGCGCATGGAGATCGACGCTGAACGCACAGCATGGCGCGGCGGCCGCAGGCAAGGTCGCATTAGGGCTCGTATCGGACCAAACCGGTCTTGACCATCAGAAAGGCGACAACGCGTTTGCGAACTTGTCGCCCGAAGAACGAAGCCAAAAGATTTTATCCCTCATCTTGCAGGAAATTGACGACGACAAGGCGGAAGATGTCGTGACCATCAGCCTTGCCGGCAAGTCGGACATTGCCGACGCCATGGTTGTTGCGTCCGGGCGGTCGCAACGGCATGTGGGCGCCATGGCCGACAAGGTGATGCGCCGGCTCAAAGACGCCGGGTTCGGTCGCGCGCGCATTGAGGGGGCCGCCGCATGCGATTGGGTCCTGATTGATGCGGAAGACGTCATCGTTCATCTTTTCCGGCCGGAAGTGCGCGAATTCTACAATATCGAACGGGTGTGGTCCGAAGCGGCCCATGCGCCGGGGAAAAGCGACGCTTGATCAGGTCAATGACCTTCTTTTAAAGGACGTGCGGAGATGAGGCTTCTGATCGCTGCGATCGGGAAGAAACGCAGCGGTCCGGAAGTCGAACTTTTCCAGGACTATCTCGATCGCGCCCGCGCGGTTGGTCGACATATCGGGTTTTCAGACCTTTCGCTTCATGAAGTTGATGCACCGAAAGGCCTATCCGGTCCGGCGCTCAAAAAGCGCGAAGGCGAAATGCTGCTCGGTGTGCTGCCCGCCGGCGCGGCGGTAATCGCGCTGGACGAGCGCGGCGACAACATCTCCAGTGAAAAACTGGCGGCGCTCTTAGGTCATTTAAGAGATGATGGCGCTGGCGATGCGGCATTCGTGATCGGCGGTGCGGACGGGCATGACGAGATTGTAAGGACCAAGGCCAAACGGCTCATCGCATTTGGCGCCGCCACATGGCCGCACATGCTTGTCAGAGCGATGTTGGCGGAGCAACTATACAGATCCATGACCATCCTTTCCGGCCACCCTTACCATCGCGCATGACGCCAAGGCTTTTTCTTTTCCTGCTTGCGTTCGCCGCGCCGCTGCCAGCCGCGGCGCAGGTCAATCCGACCGACCTTGAAGCAGTTGAGGCGCGGCTAAAAGAACGGGCGCAGGAAGAAAAGCGTCTGCGCGAAGAAGCGGCTGCAAAACAAAAAGAAGTCGCGGCGCTGCGCAATAGTCTGATTGAGACGGCGAACTCGATCCAGGATTCAGAACGCAGGATTGCCGATCTGGAAGAGTCGATCGCCGCGCTTGAAACCGAAAAAGCCGAAGCCGAGGCCGCCTTGCGGCTGGAAAGCGTCAATCTTTCGCAAGTGCTGGCGGCGTTGCAGTCATTGGAGCTGTCGCGGCCGCCGGCTCTTTTGGTGACGCCTGAAGACGCCAATGAAGCGGCGCGGGCGGCCATGCTTTTGTCCGATGCAGCCCCGGCAGTAGAAGCGCGGGCGGCGCGTCTGCGCGCGGCCATCCAACGGCTGGCGGCACTAGCCGGCGAACTTGACCAGGACCGCGAGCGCTATGCGGTGGTGAGCCAGGAACTGGCGGCGCGCCGCGATGTGTTGGCGGACCTGATGGCGCAGAAAGAAAAAGAGCGCGATGTTGCAGAAGCGCTCGCCGCCTCCGCGCAGCGCGAGACTGCCCGCATCGCCGCCCAGGCCAGCACTTTGCGCGAGATGATTGACCGTTTGTCACGGCTTGCCCACGCCATTGCGCCGCGCCTCAAACCGCCGCCGCCTCAAAACGACACACCGGCTGCATCGACGCCGAACCTGCCCACGATCAAGCGCGTCGCCCCGGCGCAGGTGGTGACCGCGAAAGCCTTTGATGAGGCGCGCGGCGCCCTGCGCGCGCCGGTCGCAGGACGGTTAACGGGGGACTTTGGCAAACCCCGACCCGAAGGCGGCCAGTTCGAGGGATTGCGATTTTCCGTGCGTGATCAAGCCATTGTGACTGCGCCGTTCGAGGGGCGCGTAGCCTTTGCCCAGGATTGGCGGCCGGTCGGGAACATGATCGTTCTGGACGTCGGCCAAGGCTATCATATACTGTTGATCGGCGTTGGGCGACGCCCAGAACGATCATGTTCCCGACCGGCCGCCAATCCTGGGCAAAGGCTACGCGCCCCTCGAACGGCGC